>NZ_KV802363.1:259283-266598 GCF_001810665.1 Brevibacterium sp. HMSC063G07 | reverse complement strand
GCCGGAGGTGTACCAGTACTGGGTCTGGCCGGTCAGTACGTTGAAGTCCACCCAACTCTTGGGGAACGAACCCCAGCCTTCTTTTTCTTTGTTCTGGTCTGGCTGCCCACTGTCGATGCCCTCGTAGTCAGGGGTGACGGTGAAGCCGTTTTCATCGAGCTCAACCTTGTTGTTTTCGAAGTCGGCGATGGTGCCTTCAACGGGGTTGAGCTTCTCCCACTTGGACAGGTCCTCCATGTCGGTGCCGTAGCCGGAGAAGGTGCCGGTGAGCTTGCCCTTGCCGTTCTTCACTTCGAGCTTGGGGTTGCTCACCGACCAG
Source organism: Brevibacterium sp. HMSC063G07 (assembly GCF_001810665.1). NCBI lineage: Bacteria > Bacillati > Actinomycetota > Actinomycetes > Micrococcales > Brevibacteriaceae > Brevibacterium > Brevibacterium sp. HMSC063G07. Next base: position 266,279 of record NZ_KV802363.1, on the reverse strand, counting down.
TAGGTGTATCCGGAGTAGTACACCAGGGTGAACGAACCCTCCCACTGGATGGTGCCCGTGTTCGCAGCGGTGTCCACTTCTCCCTTACCGCCGGAGAACTGGACGTAGTTTCCAGAGTTCACGCCTGAGGTGTTGACGCGTTTGCCTTCCGGGGTCTGGCATTTGTTGTCCCACGTGATCGGCTGCGTGCCGCCATCAGCGGTGGGCCGCAGAATCTCCACGTTGCCGTCTTTCGCCTTGAACAGTCCGCGCTTTTCGGCGTCATTCGGCCACAACGAGGATCCCCCGTTGTCGCCTGCCACACCTGCGGAAAGGAAGTTGCATGAACCGGGCAGATACGCACCTGAGCCAGATTCTGCATTGATTCCCCACGTGAGGGCGGCGTCTGAGATTTTCAGCTTCGACGACTCAGCCTCGGACCCTTCCGCGCTGTCAGCAGGCGATGCGAAGGCTGCCGTGCCGATTGCTATACCCGCAGCAAAGAGGAACAGCAGAAACGCTGCCGCGGCTGCCACCAGGGTTATTGCTGTGCGCTTCATCGCTGATCCTCCCGTGCATCTGCTTCGCCCAGCAGGCGATCCATGACGAGCGTTGGGGAATCTCCTCCTGCAGCACCGGGTGGTGTGCCCTCGGAATGCACCTGCTGACTGCCCGCCGCCTGACGCTGCGTGTGGCTGCCGGTGGCCCCTGCGTCGTTGTGGATGAGTTCAAAGAACCGCATGGGTCCGGCCGCAGGTTGGTCCTGTGCACCGGGCTGCTGAGCGTAGGACTGCTGTTCGGCGATGACCGGATAGCGCACTCCCGCGTCTTCCATGTCAGCGCGGGCGATCTTGGCATCGGCTGCCCTTTCGCGTTTGCGGGTGCGCGCATCCTGCTTCACGCGGAACTTCTGCAGTTTGCGTTCGCGCTTGTGCTCTGCCGCGATAGCGCGCTTAGCCCTGCGCGTGCGCACACGCTCCAGTGCTTCGGGGCTGACACCCAGAAGCAGCGATTTCACTGCCATGTAGGAACCGACTCCCACGGCCAGGGCAATCGCACAGATGGCGAGAACCACTCCGATCATCAGCAGAAACACCATGCGGTTGGCGTTCGTGTTGATCGCATCCACCTGGTCGGGCTCCAGCAGGGGTCCTGACACCGGCTGCTGCCCACCCGCTGTTCCCGGTGCCGGTGCGGCGGGGGCTGCTGCGTTCTTCTGATCCTTGTTGTCCTTCTGCGCATTGGCTTTCGGTGCGGCTGCCGCGCCGGCTGCGCCGTTGTTCTGCTGCTGTTCGCCGCCGGACTGGCCAGCCGCTGCGGCAGCAGGGAACTCAATCGGCGTGAAGGTTTCGTTCTTGGCATTCGCCACGCCGTGCGCGCCGATCGTGATGATGCCGCAGCGCTCACGCGTGCAGTCAACATCGACCGGATTGCGCTCGCGGTCATAGGACGTGAAGCGAGCGCCCGGCAGGATGATTTCGCCTGACCATGTTCCGTCGGCCTTCAGTGTGCCGCCGTTGGCGGCGTGAGCTGTTGACGATCCCGGGAACGTGACGAACAGCTGATAGCCCACCGGATTCGATTCATCGTCATAGGCGTAGCGCAGGTTTGTGCCCGTCTTGCCGCCCTTGCTGGGCTGCCACGTGCCTTCGGCAACACCGAACAGAACATAGATGCCGCCGAAGCCGTTCTGCACCGATTGGAAACCGCTGCCGGAGAGTTTGAGGGTCGAGGTGCCGTCAACAGAAGGCGTCCCCGACACGGAAACCCGGGCCGCCGCCTGGGCGGGTTCGGAACTGACAGCGGCACTCGCGAAAGCGCCCATGCCGCCTATGAGCACAGCGGCAGCCGCGGCAGCCAACCGCCGCAGCCCCAGCCGCTTCTTCCGGCTGCCCGGTGCGTGTCCAGGCTGATTCATGACATGTCCTTTCTGGAAGGGCGAACCGGCACCACAAGCGGTGAACCGGATACCGGGTCGGTGAGAACAGTGACGGGATGGCCGTAGGCTTCGCTGATCCGCTCGGCTGTCAGCACCTCTTCCGGTGTGCCGTCAGCGGCGATGCGACCGTTGTTGAGCAGGGCAATTCGGTCCGCGTAGGCACCGGCCAGATCAAGGCTGTGCAGAACCACGACAACAGCCGAGCCGGTGGCCGCATATTCACGGGCAATCGTCAGTACGAGCTCCTGGTGGCGGATATCCATAGCCGCTGTCGGTTCGTCCAACAGCAGAATCGGGGCGGCCTGCGCAAGGACGCGGCCCAAAGCGGCGCGCGACCGCTCCCCTCCGGACAGCGAGGTGAAGGTGCGGGAAGCAAAGCGGCTCGTGTCCGTGCGCTCCAGGACTGCGGACACGATCGTGTCGTCATCGGCTGCCGCCTGCGTCCGCTGCCACGGGGCGCGGCCCATTTCAACGACCTCCAACACCGTAAACGGGAAGGACACATCGACCTGCTGCAGCAGAACAGCCCGGCGCATAGCCAGTTCGCGGGTGTTCCAGGCATAGGACGGGTGATCGTTGATGGTGACTGACCCGGAGGCTTCCTCAACATCCCCGGTGATGACACCCAGAAGTGTGGACTTCCCGGCGCCGTTGGGACCGACAAGAGCCAGCACCTCGCCCGCCCGGACATCCAGACTGGCCCCCTCAAGTACCTTCCTTTCGCCGTCGTAGGACACCGTCACCTGGTCCACCGACAGCACGGTGCTTCCCGGTGCGGGGACTTCCGGCAGACGGCTTTCACGGCTGCGACGCAGCTTTTCGATCATGCCCAGCCTCCTGCCTCACGACGGCTGCGGCGCAGCAGATAGAAGAAGTACGGTCCGCCGATCAGCGCGGTCAGCATGCCAATCGGGAGGTCGGCGAACTCGATGAGCGTGCGCGCAGCCAAATCGGCAAAGGTCAGCAGCACCGCGCCGCCGAGGACCGATGCCGGCAGCAGCAGACGGTGGCCCGGCCCCAACAGCATGCGCATCAGGTGCGGAACCACCAGACCGACGAAGGCAATGATGCCGACAAACGCAACCGCAGCACTGACCAGCAGAGCCGACAGGACCATGGCGTACAAGCGCAGACGCTCAACATCGACACCCAGGTGGCGGGCCGCCTTTTCACCCAGAGACACCAAGTCCAGGCCCCGGGCCAGGAACATCGTCAGGCCGATTCCCACGACCACCAGCGGAACGACAATCGCAACCTGTTCCCACCGGCTGCCGTTGAAGCTGCCCATCTGCCAGAACACGATCTGCTCACGTGCCTGCGTGGGGGCTTTGAACACGATAAACGAAATGAGCGCACCGGAAATCGCGTTGACCGCAACACCCGTGAGGATCAAAGTGACGACTTCCGTCCGGCCGTTCGACCGCGCCAAGACGTACACGACGATCGTTGTCACCAGACCGCACACAAACGCCAGGAACGGAACCGTGAATCCGCCCAGGAAGCTCAGGCCGTGCAGAAACGCAAACGACGCACCGACGGCAGCACCAGAAGACACTCCGATCGTGCCCGGCTCAGCCAGCGGATTGCCGAAGATGCCCTGCATAACAGCACCGGCAATAGCCAAGGCAGCACCCACAAAGACCGTCAGAACAATCCGCGGGAAGCGCACCTCCCACAGGGCCTCAGCACCGAATTCGTGCGACGGACCGGGCAGCCAGTTGATGCCCACCGACTGCAGAACGGAACCCACAACTTCCTTCGGCGCAATGTAGAGCTGACCCAACATGGCCGAAAGCAGAGTTCCGCCAAGAAGCAGAACCACCAAAGTGGTGAAGACGGTGGTCACCCGAGCAGCCGACACCCTCCCGGAAGGCTTCTCACCGCGTCCCTCCCCCGGAACCCGGGCGGCAGGCGCCGAAGAAGCAGAACGGGAGCGGCGCCTCGTGCGCTGTTCGTCCAAAGGCGAACCGGCAAAAGGTGCGGGCGCGTCGAAACGCTCAGCAGATCTGGAATGAGTAGTGCTCAAGGGTTTTCTCCTTAGGCATCCGCTTCAGCGGACTTTTCCTGTGGGACGTAGGCGTATTCGGGGGCGTGGACTGCCGTGCCCAGGGCTGCGATGACCTCCGCGGTGCGTGGGCCGAAGCTCATGACTTCGTAGTCACTCATATCGACAATCCGACGGTGTTTGCCGGCGGGAGTCTGCGCAATGCCCGGCAGTTTGAGGGCTTCGTCGATGCCGCCGACGCTCTCCAGGCCCTTCGTCATGACCAAAATGACGTCCGGGGCGGCCTTCACCAGGGCTTCCGCGTTGGTCGGTGACATGCCCGCAAAGCCGACTTCAGTCGCAACATCACGTCCGCCGATTGCCTGAATCAGAGAGTCTGCGCCGGAGCCTTTGCCGAACCAGTAGTAGATGTCGCCGCGCAGATACAGGAACACCGTGCGCGGACGGTCCGCCGGATTGTCCGGTGCGAGTGCCTGGATTCTCTTTTGGGTTTCGGCGATTTCCTTATCGACGCGCTTGGCCAGCTGTTCACCCGCATCCTGCAGGCCCAGCGCTTTGGCAACCGCAACGATCTGCGGGCTGACGCCCTGCACACCGTCCTCCGTCGCCGACGGAATGAACACCACCGGGATGCCGGCATTGCGCAGCTGAAGCTGAACGTCATAGGGGCCAATCGTCGAATCGGTCAGCACCACTGTGGGTGCCAGATTGAGGATTGCCTCCGCGTTGAGTTCGTGCCCGTTCTGGGTAACCAGCGGAAGTTCTTTCTGGCCCGGCATGAGCGACGACATCTGCGTGGAAACATCACGGCCGACCAGATTGCAGCCCAGACCCAGGCCGACAACCGCGGCGGCCAAACCGCCGTTTTGGTTGAGCGCCAGAATTCTCGAGGTGTCACGCACCGTCTGTTCGGGGCCATCGTCCGAGGTGACAGTCACCGGGAGGGTCTGCTGCTGATCTGCGAAATCTGCAATCGGCCGGATTTCGGAGGCCTGGGTGTAGGCAGTGGTCGGGCCGTGGATCTTGCTGACCGGACGTTTTTCGGAACTGGGAACATCCGGGATGTTCGGAAGCTGCGCCGCCGAGGTCGCCGGCGGGGGTACGCACTGTTGGGAGTGCGCGACATTGAGGGTGCCGACGTTGTGGAAACCGTTGTTCCACAGAAAAAGCCCAACGGCGAGCACCGCTGCGGTTGCCGCGGCACGCCGTTTTCTTCGGCGAGGCATACGGCGCAAAGCCCGATTCAGGCCTCCTGGGCGACCGGGCTCTTCAGCCCGGCGCCACGCCCGAGAGTTGAGTTTCATTGCTTCCTTTTCTGTTCGAGTGCGCCTGAGGCACTCAACAAACATTCACCGAACCGTGAGTTGACTTACAGGGTGACTACAACTAAGGATAGCCTTACCTAAATGTTTTAGGTCAAGTCAGTTTCTCGTAAATCAGTTGCGAAATGTACGCACGACGTAAGTCCACAAGGAGAACAATGAAGTCATCATCGAGCGCGCCTTCGCGCCGCAATTGGCGCGCCTGCCTGGCCGGAAGCGTGGCATTCGCGCTGGGCGGGGCCGGTCTGCTGTCCGCGCACCCCGCCCAGGCCGCAGAACTCAATGTTTCGGACGCTGTCTTCAGCTGGGGTATCAACGCCGAATCCGGTGCGGGCGCTTATGCTCCCGGCACATGCAACTTCCTGTCCGCGGGAGTGTCCGGCGACGCCGGGAAGTCCTCACCGTGGTCAAAGGAAGACGCGGAAGCTAAGAAGCTGTTCAGCCCGGAAAAGGGCAACGTCAAGATCCTGCGCCCCACCGCTGATGGCGGCACGCAGCCGATCACGTGGGACAACAAGTGCCAGACCCCGGAAGGCGAGCGCCTCAACACGTGGAACGGCGACAAAGCCAAACGGTCGGGCAACTTCGTTGAGATCTCCGGTGGCAAGGGCACAATCGACCCTGAAACGAACTCCGGCACCATCCAGTGGGAGGGTTCGTTCACCCTGGTGTACTACTCCGGGTACACCTACTGGTCGGTGAGTGACCCCAAGCTCGAGGTGAAGAACGGCAAGGGCAAGCTCACCGGCACCTTCTCCGGCTACGGCACCGACATGGAGGACCTGTCCAAGTGGGAGAAGCTCAACCCCGTTGAAGGCACCATCGCCGACTTCGAAAACAACACGGTCGAGCTCGATGAAAACGGCTTCACCGTCACCCCGGACTACGAAGGCATCGACAGCGGACAGCCAGACCAGAACAAAGAAAAAGACGGCTGGGGCTCATTCCCCCGCAGCTGGGTGGACTACAACGTACAGACCGGCCAGACCCAGTACTGGTACACCTCCGGCGGAGCTGCGGACCCACGCAAGAAGCCCACTGCTCTCACCGTGAAGTACACGGCCGAAGAGCCTGAACCGCAAGTCGATGAGGAGACGATTAAGAACACCACTAAGAGCAAGCCCTCTGTTTCTGACAAGGGCCTGACGGTCAATGTGACCGGCGAAGGCTACGGCGTGCTGCCCAAGGCCAGCACTGGCCGGGATGCCGACGGTGTCTACGTCGCAATTGTCGACCGTAAGGTCAAGAACAGCGAAATCGAACTGTCACGTCCGTCCGCTAGGTCGGCTGCAGCAGAAAAGTCGTCGAAGGAACCGGTTGCCGTTGAGCACATTCCCAGCAGCAACATCAAGGACGGCAAGCTCGACGCCCAGACGACCGCAGCAGCAGACAAACTGAACAAGGACACCGACTACGACACCGTCGTATGGGTAGCCCACGGCAACCCGAACGACGAAACGGTTTTGCACCGCTCCAACATCAACCTCACCGACGAACAGATGAACACCCTGTTCCCGGCAGAAGAGCCCAAGGAACCGGAAGCCCCCGAACCGCAGGATCCGAAGGAACCGGAAACTCCTGACACCCCGGAAAACGGCGGCGACAAGCCGACCGACCCCAAGGATCCCGAGACTAACGACCCCAAGGATCCGGAACCGCAGGACCCGAAGGATCCCGAAGCCAACGAACCCGAAGCACCCGACACCCCGGACGACGGCGGCGACAAGCCCAAGGACCCCGAGGCTAAGGAC
>NZ_KV802363.1:83099-259183 GCF_001810665.1 Brevibacterium sp. HMSC063G07 | reverse complement strand
GAGGCTAAGGACCCTGAAGCCAAGGACCCCGAAGGGAACGAACCGGACGCTAAGGACCCCGAAGAGGCTCCTGAAGCAGGCGAAAACGACAAGGGCAAGCCGGAAGCCAAGGACCCTCAAGACCAGAAGCCCGGTGCGGAAGCTCCTGGAGCTGACAAGCCCGGCACCTCGGGAACTTCAGGTTCTCAGGACAACGGCACGAAGCCCAGCTCCTCCGCATCCGGCAGCCTGCCGCGCACCGGTGCGACCGGTCTGGCAGTTGGGCTTGCTGGCATCGCACTGCTTGCAGTCGGTGGAGTGGCCGTAATCATTTCTGGTCGCCGAATCTAAGCAAAGCGCAGGAGTTCCTGCACTGACTCTCTCCTGGCCGGTCGGGCGAAAGCCCGGCCGGCCGTTCGCTTTCCACCCTTTCGGCAGTCCGCGGACCGCCAGCCCTTTTGTGCCATCTGTACTAGGGTCTATGGCACAGATTTTCCGCGCAGATGGTAGGCCAAGCTCAGGTCACCCCGCGTGGTCCGCGGAGAAACGGACGTCCACGGGTCGGATCCCTGAACGTGCCGGAGGAGGATCAGTGGATATCTGGATGATGGTCATAATGCTCGCGTGTTTGGGCTTGACGATGGCGGTTTCAGCGGCAACACCGCAGATGTCACGCCCCACGGTCCCGTTGGGAGTGAGCGTTCCCAGCGATCGTGTCAATGACCCTGCTGTACGCGGCGCAGTCCGTCGGTACAGACTCTGGGTTGTAGTTGGCGGACTCGTGGCGGCCGCTGGCATGGTCGCAGCCTGGAAACTGCCGGAACTGAGCGTGCTAATCCTGTTGGGCTATGTCTGCTGGACGATATTTGCGTTCGCCGTGTGCCGAAAACCGATCATGACAGCCAAGGCACAACAGGGGTGGTATGACGACGTATCCGTTCAGGCATCACCGTCAGTCACACCCGGGCAGCCAGCCAAGCCGCTGTGGCCCGTACTCATCTTCGCCGTCGGCATTTCTCTTGCCACGGTCATCGTGATGGCGATCAGCGGGGTCAGCGCGCTCTTGCTGCCCTTGATTTCCCTTGGCAGCACCCTCGTGATGGTGATGGTGTGCGTCATTCTGAGTCGACGTCAGCAAACCCATTTTCCGGACGGACGCCCCAAGGCTGCCCAGGAGTTACAGCGGGCAAGAGGGAAGACCGTGCAGCGCACGCTGGCAGCGCTCACACTCGCCTCTGCAATCCTGATGAGCGTCGTGGCTTTCGCACCAGTCATCGAACTCGAACCTTCCAGAATCTCGTGGGCTATCTGGGCGTTGACGGCTGCCAGTTCGGTTCCGATCATCTGGCTCATAATCGACAGCTTCTGCCACCACCGCGCACTGACAGCAGCACCGAAAGAATCCGGCCCCCAGTCACCCGATGACGACCACCTGTGGAGGTGGGGCATATTCTATGAAAACCGCCAAGACCCGCGGGTTTGGGTCGAGAAGCGCAACGGCATCGGGCTCACCGTCAACATCGGCCATCCCGGAGGCATGGTGTTCATGGGCGTGGTCGCTCTGCTCGTCTTGGCGACAATCGCTCTGGTGATCACCGTCTTAGCACAGTGAGCATCGGGGTCAGGGCGTGCTGTAACCGAGCCGCCCACGCGTGAAGCCCAGGATCACTGCTGCGAGCACCGTCAGAGCAACCGCTGCCGGCCACGTATTCACGATCGGGGAACCAAGCAGATTCCCCGCCAACAGCAGTCCCCAGTTGAGAGAGTTATGGGCCAGTATTGCCGGGATTGAACTGCCGCCGGAAGTGTTGAACACCCAAGACAGCACGATCGAAAGTGCTACGACGAGCAGCAAATAGGCGACGAACTGACCCGCATCGGAACGTGCGGTGTCCCACTCATCGGTGAGGAACAGTGGGGCGTGCCAAAGGGTGTGGACTGTTCCGAGGCCGACAGCCGCCACGAGCGGATGCATCGACTCCTGCATGCGAGGAAGCGCGAAGCCGCGCCATCCCGGCTCCTCTTGGAGCGGGCCTCCCGCGAGGTAGACGAGGTACGTAACAAGGGTGGTCACGAGTGTCGAGACCGTCAGTCCTTCGACACCAACTTCGGCTTCCAGAAAGAGGTAGGGCACTGCGACAGCGAGCGGCACCACAACAAGCGCGACCACATACGGGGTAGGCCGGCCCCGAAACGATAAGGCTCGAGCGAGGAATGCCCGCGTGCTTCCTGGTCCCTTGAGAACCCGAGTCACAATGAGTGCTGCGGCGAAGGGACCCGCACAAAGGCCAACCTGGTTGACAAGAGCAATAAGCGCAAACGGCATCCTGAACGGCAGAACCCCAATGCCACTCTCCGAGAGCCACCACGGCGACCATCCCAACCACGATCCGAGGTATGCCAACGCGAAGAAAGCGACAACGGGACGATGGCGGACGAGGTCTTTCATGGCACCTCCCCGAGCGGGGTCAGAAGTCTGCGCTTCTTCCCGGCGAATAACAACGACGGGGCCCCAGGATCATCGGCGCAGCCGAAACCCACAGCGGTGGTGGAATATCTCCGGGTTCAAGCGTGAGCTTTAATCAATGCGCACCAGGTAGTGAAATGGTCATCCGTCGCGTCCAGTATCACCGCGGGCAACTGGTCCATGAGCTTTGCGACGCTGGCGTTCTTCCCCATGCGTTTGTACCCAATTGTTCCGGGCGTGAAGACTCCATGGAAAGCGAGGTGACGAATCCCTGCAGCCAACGGGGTCACATCATCGCCAGAAGCCTCTAGCTCTGTGAGCTTCGCAACCAACTTGTTGCTGTCAAGGTGCTTGTTCATGGCGTCCCGCAGCCGCTTACTCCCGTCGGCCCTGTAGTAGTTCGCAATCTCCGGCGACTCAACTCGAACTCTCCGTTGAGGGTGGTCTGGTTCGCGTTTGGCTATCTTCGTGTATCCATTGATCGCCTTCTCCAGCGATTCGAGCACCGAGTAGGCCATCCCGCAGCGAATAATTGCCACATAACCTGAAGGCGTGTCCTCGGTGACATAACCATCGAGCTCGATCTTCATACTTCGCGCAGCACGATAGCGTGCCTGGAACCGTGGGAATGCACCTCGAATTTCTTCTTGACGACGATCGTCCAGCCCCTCCAAAAACTCATTGAATAAGTCCCAAGACTTAGGGATGTTGTCGGCTGGCATTGGCGGGGCCTCCCTCGAACGCTCATAAGTGTCTGCTTAGACGCTATCGACTTACACCCTCCTTTAGAAGAGGGACTACCACGACATCAGGTGTCACATGAACTGCGGCGCTAGAGGGTACGAGATACGGGTTTGGCCAAGACCCGAACACTCACTGATCCAGACGGATCCCCACTGGTCGAGCGCTTAGGTGCGTAATTCGGATAATGAGATGACTTAATGTCAATGACGAAAGGTTATGTTGTGACGCCAACCCTCGAACCAACCGAGCTGCTTGATCGATTCCTTTCCGCTGTCGAGGAGATCGTGGAGATCCTCTCGAAAAGATACAACCGCGAGTTTAAGGGCATCGGTGAAGCAATACGCACTGCCTATGATCAGAAAGATCCGGTTGTCCGGAGGAACTTCAGGATGCTGAAAACGCTGGCAGACCTCCGTAACGCGATTCAACACGGTGACCGCAAACAGGGGATGCCTGTTGCGATACCGCGTAAAGACACAGTCGAGTTGATCGAAACCCTAGAGAAACAGATCAGGCAGGCGCCGCAGGTGAAGGACCACATGATCAAAGACGTTGATGTGCTGTCCTCCATTCATTCATTGGCCGATGCAGCTGCCGAGGTCATCAAATACAACATCTCCCAGATGCCTGTCTATGACGGTAGGCAGTACATCGGCTTGTTCACCACCAATGCCATGGCGCGCTGGCTCAGTAAACACATCGATATTGACGGAGTGTTGATGGCTGAGAAAGTCACCGTTGCAGAGGTCTTGGAGTGTGCTGAGGAGAACGAGAAGGTGAAGTTCTACAAACCCACCACACCAGTCCACGAAGTCTGCAGTGATTTGGGCTCTGCCGATGGACCTGTTGCCTGCTTGATCACGACCGATGGCAAAAAGACCGGCCAGCTCCAAGGACTGGTCACACGCTTTGACGTGTCCAGGATTCTCAAGGAGACGTCGATAGAGAATAGACGTCGATGATTCACAGTGGTCGGCGTGGTTCGGCGGTGTGGTTCGGCGGCTTACGCCTCACGTGACCGTAGAGGTCCCCTGACCAGTTCCTTACCCACGAGTTCGTCATCCGGAAAGACTCCACCGTCGAGTAACAAAGGCTTGTGACGAGGGGCAGTGCGTGCTGATCCACCGTTTCAATCAGCGAATTGTCAATAATGGGTTGATAAACAAACAACTTGACAGCGGGGTGTTGGTATGGCCGTCGATGGCGAACAGATTCTGAAACTAGCTTCGGAATACTCGACCCAGGTTCAAAGTGCTATGAGACACAGCATTGCTGCTGATCCAGAGGCTCAACTGACGGTTCCGGTGTCCAACCTGTTCAAGGCTCTGTCCGAAGTGTTTGGGATCGGTGACATGGGCCTGATCCGTGAAGCACACTTGGACGGCGTTCGACCGGATTTTGCCGTGACTTTGAACGGGAGGCCATGCGGGTGGGTTGAGTTGAAAGCTCCGGAACACACCCTGGTGGGAGAGAAGTGGCGCGGTCGTGAGAAGGATCAGTGGTCGCTTCTCGCAGAGCTTGATGCATTAATCGTGTCGAACGGTGAAGAAGCATACTTTTATCGAACTGGCTCAGTTATCTCGACTGCGACACTTCCGATTGGCAGCCCTGACAAGTGGGACCCGAGTGAGCTTCAACGAATGTTGGAGTTGTTCGTGGCGACGAAACCGACCCCGATCAAGAGGGTCAGCCAGCTTGCATCACGCTTGGCTCCTTTGGCCAAGTTCATGCGCCTCCGCCTTGACGAAGGGTTGGAGAACAAACGTCGAGAGGTGCTTGAAGCAAAAGAGGCGTGGGACCAGACGGTCCACATGACCACCTCGTCCGAACAGTTCTCCAGCGATGTTGCACAGGTGATCGCCTACTCGATGGCAATTGCCGGACTCACCGGGCAAGCTGACCGAGACCATGACGGGATTGTGACACTGCTGGAGGCGAAAGACACTCTCAGCATCGGGAACCGCAATGTCTTGGCTGCTGCGCTCGGGCCTGTGCTTGGAATCCCTGAACTCATCGAATACATCAACCCGGAATTGGAAGCGATCGTTCGCCTGATTTCGAGCATGGACACCAAGGCAATCAGGTCAGCCCAGGATTCGCGTGGTGAGGCATGGCTGTGGTTCTACGAAGACTTCTTGGGGAAGTACGATCCCGAGGCGCGCAAGAGGTCTGGCGTCTACTACACCCCGACAAGTGTGGTGAACTGCCAAGTCAGGATCGTTGACGACATCCTTCGCCGTAGATTCAGACAGAGACTCGGTTTTGGTTCAAAATCAGTTGTCACTCTCGACCCTGCTGCCGGTAGCGGCACTTACCCCCTGGCGGTGATCGATCGAGCGTGCGATGTTGCCCATGATGAGCGTGGTAAGGCGGGCGTTGAGCAAGTGGCTCGCAATCTGACGAAGAACCTCCTGGCGTTCGAAATCCTTCCAGGTCCGTTCGCGGTCGCACATTTGCGTATCGGTGAACGCCTGGTCCACAACGTGAATCAGATCTTCCAAGACAATGATATCGGCGTCTACCTCACTGACACGTTGGAGGATCCACACATGCCCACACGCAGAGGCCTGTTCGGTGACGCGCGAATTCTGGCTGAAGCTGCCGAGAAAGCTCGGAAGATCAAGGCGGAGCAGAAGATCACTGTGGCGATTGGTAATCCACCCTACGATCGTGGTACTGCCGGTATGGGTGGATGGGTTGAGTCAGGTGACTCCAACAACGATCCGCTGTTCGACGATGTGATTAATCCGGCAAAAGAGAATGGCGTTATCTTCTCGGCCCAGGCATCGTTGTACAACCTGTACGTGTACTTCTGGCGATGGGCTATCTGGAAGGCGTTCCAGCAAGCCCCTGAAGACCAAGCTGTCATCTCGTTCATCACGGCGTCGTCGTGGTTGGATGGACCCGCATTCGTTGGGTTACGAAAACTCGCAGTCGACACTGCGAATGACATCTGGGTCATCGATCTCGGCGGCGAGGGACGCGGTGCTCGGAAAGAAGAAAATATCTTCGATATCCAGTCTCCGGTAGCGATTGTCACACTTGTGAAGTCAGGTAAGGCTAGTAAGACAGCGGACGTCTACTATCGCCGCGTTCATGGAACACGTGAAGAAAAATTCGCGGAGCTGGACAAAATCGATCGTCTCCACTCGGACGATGAAGGATGGACGCTGGTGTCTGCACCCAACGGCGAAAAACTTGCCCCGGAACCTGCCGTTCACGGTTGGTTCAATTACGTTCAGCTACTGGATCTATTTCCTTGGGGTCAACCGGGGATCAAGTACAACCGTCTTTGGCCCGTTGCCCCCTCAAGAAACGTGCTATCTCGACGTTGGCGAGAACTTCTCGCTGACGAGTCAGCGTCGAAACGCGCCGAGAAGTTTGTCACCTCAAAGACTGGTAGAAACATTTTCACGAAGGTGTCGTCACTACCAAAGATCGCAGATCTTCCAGTTGATGCTGAATACCAACCGTTAGTTCGTCTTGGCTGGCGATCGTTTGACAGGCAATGGACTTTTGATGACCCTCGTTTAGCAAAGACAGACAGCCCGGCTCTATGGCAATCCTTGTCGCCCAAACAGTTGTTCATGGTTTCACCCTGGTCCGCACGAATCAGCGATGGTCCGGCGGCTACGGTTTCAACCGCAGTCCCCGATTTGCACTGTTACTGCAATCGAGGAGGTAAAGACGTCATCCCTCTCTATCGAGACGCTGAGTGTCTTCAACCCAATATCGCAAGTGGTCTCCTTGAGCACCTGAAGGACGGGTTGGGTCGAGAGGTCTCACCCGAAGACTTGCTGGCCTACTGTTTCGCTTTGGTCGCACACGATGGGTACAGCCAGATGTTTCAGGAGCCGCTTGGATCCTCTCCAGTTCGCGTTCCGATGACCAAGAGCCGAGAACTCTTCGACCGTGCTGTGGTGCTTGGTGAAGAACTGTTGTGGTTACAGACATACGGCGAACGTTTCGTCAGTGACGATCGGCCTGTCGGCGTGGTGCCTAGAATTCCTGGGCTGTCGTGGGAAGAGTCAGTAACGGCTCTTCCCGAGTCGATGAAGTCGATCAGTTACGACCGCGCATCCCAGGAGCTCCACATCGGAACCGGGCTCATCAAGGGAGTTCGTCCGGAGGTATGGGACTTCAACGTTTCGGGAATGAACGTTCTGAGCAAGTGGTTGGGTTCCCGCACTAGAAAAGGGATCGGTCGTGCTGCAGGAAAAGCTGCAACGCCACTTGACCGAATTCGGCCCACTGAGTGGGAAGACGAGTGGAACGACGAGCTTCTCGATCTGCTTCGTGTCCTCACCAGAACAGTTGAACTAGGTGAACAACAGATGGAGCTTCTTGAAGCCATCGTTGAGTCAGACCTGTTCACGCCGGACGAGCTACCTAAGCCGACCGACGATCAGAGAAAAGTGCCCAAGACGATTGAACGAGAGTACGGACAGGGCACATTCAGCTTCTGACACACATCGCCCCGATGGATCGGTTCCACCGGGGCGATGCTATCTCTGAAGGTCCGGTCAGACCGGGGTTCAGGACGTGCTGTAACCGAGCCGCCCGCGCGTGAAACTCGTCACGAACCTCACCATTCTTCGTGCTCGCGGCTGTCCCAGGCGTGTTCTTCCCCGAGATCAATCGTGGCGAGCAGCGCGCGGTCATCGTCGTCCAGCTCGAAATTGAAGGTGGCATTGGAGGCCTGACGCTGCGGATCTTTCGACTTGGGAATCACGACGATGCCTCGGTCAACAATCCACTTCAGCACCACCTGGCGGGGGTCGACGCCATGCTTGCCAGCGATCTTGTGAACGACGAGCTGGTCGAGCAGGCCTTCACGCGTGCCCAGCGGGCCCCACGCCTCGGTGACGATGCCGTGCTCAGCGTGGAAGCGGACAGCCTCAGTGCGGGCCAGCGCGGGGGAGAGTTGAATCTGGTTCATCGCCGGCCACACCCCGGTGGCATCGTGCAGCTCGGTGAGCTGCTCGGGACGGAAGTTTGACACACCGATGTGGGTGATGACTCCTTCCTCCTTCAGCTGCACGAGGGTCGCCCACGTCTCGACAGTGAGCCCGCGCGACGGATTCGGCCAGTGAATGAGCACGATATCGATTGTGTCGACGCCCAGGCGGCGACGGGATTCGTCGACGGCGGTGCGCGTCGCTGCTCGACCGTGACTGCCGCCAGCCACCTTCGTCGTGATGAGCACCTCATCGCGCGCCACACCGCTTCGACGAATGCCCTCGCCGACAGCAGTTTCGTTGTTGTACTGAGCGGCGGTGTCGAGCAGACGGTAGCCCTGCTGGAGGGCTGCAGCAACGGCGTCGGCGCCAGGGTTGCCCTGCAGACAGTAGGTGCCAAGCCCGACGAGCGGGACGGGGGTGCCATCGGCAAAGTTGATGGTGGGAATGGTGAGCGTCACGGTGCCTCCTGGGAATCTGCCTTCAGTTCGAGTCTATGTCGTCACCCATGCACGGTCGGTTCTTCCGGTGTCTCACCACGAGCCCGCATGCGCAGCTCTTCGAACAACTCGAACAGCGACGGCGGTGGCCCCAGGATGATCGGTACGAATAGCACCCACAGCACCACCGCCATCACGAAAGCCGGCGGCCACACATTCGCGCGCAACCGCACCCTCAACGGGAACTGCACATCCTTGAGACTTACATACTCCACGTTCTACTCAGCCATCCATCGTCGTTTCAACTGCGAGAACCGTCATCAACTGCAGACCTTGTTCCAGAACCACAAGGTACAAAGAATCCCGGAGCCGAAGCTCCGGGATCTGACTTAGGGGCCTAGCGGGAGGTTTGTAGAACCTTGCCCCACCGGTGATCCAGCTGGTGCGAGTACACCAGTCGATCCGCTCTCGACGGCACGGGCCTCAACACCGGAGACCTTTTTCAACGAGCGGAAGCTGCCTACGCTGCCGACGGGTCCCTCAAAGTCATGGCCCGCGAGGTTGGCCTTGGACACGAGCGGTTCGCTCGCCTCCTGCTAGAACACAGTGTCATCCTCCACAACCACTCACCATGGACCAGCGAGATTCGGCTGATGCTTGCCACGTATGAGCAAGGGGCTTCACTGGACCGCGTAAGCGACAGATTTGGTTACACGGCGGGGACAACAGTTGGCACACACCTGATCATCACCGGCGTTGTGATGCGCGATACGCATGGCAGTCGAACAGTAGGCTGCCTGCGCGGCTCTGGGCTTTGGTTCTGTCCACTGGTGATGACAATTCCTTCTCTTGGCGTGACACGAGGTTGGGTAGACGGCTTTGGTTGTTGGAGGCCTTCGGACGGAGGGCTGGTGTCGAAAGGAGTGACGGGTGCAGACGAACGATGTTGGCTCGGTGAGCGCTGTTGCTGTGGGACGGCAGACCGCCAGCGGCGACTGGGTCTTGAGGGAGTGTTCGGTGGCGTTCTCTCCGGGGTCGTTGACGGCGATCGTGGGTGCCAGCGGCGCGGGAAAAACGTCGCTGATGTACTGCTTGAGCGGGTTGGACGCTCCTACCGCGGGTCAGGTTCTGGTCGAGGGGCGAGACCTCTATGCGATGTCTCGCCAGGCCCGGGCAACGTTTCTGCGGTCTCGGGTCGGGTTTGTGTTCCAGCAGTACAACCTTGTGAGCTACCTCAGCGTCGAGGAGAACGTTGCCCTACCGCTGTCTCTGGCCGGCAGGCGGGTCGACCGCCGGGTCCTTACTCGGCTGTTGGAACGTTTCGGCTTGGCGGCGAAGGCAGAATCAGCCGCGGGGGCGCTGTCGGGCGGGGAGCAACAACGAGTGGCGCTGTGCCGTGTACTGCTTCTCCGACCCGCTGTTGTATTCGCCGATGAGCCGACGGGCGCGTTGGACAGCGCCAATTCACGCTATGTCCTGGAGGTTCTGCGGGAGCTCGCGGATGAAGGGATTACGGTGGTGATGGTAACCCATGACGTGGATGCCGCTGTCCGTGCTGATCGGGTGGTGTTCATGCGCGACGGGTCGATCACGAGGGTGGGCTCCGGGCTTGACGCCGGTCAGGTGCTGGCCGGGATGCGTCAACCGGCGCTTGGGCGGGAGGCGCGGTGATGCTGCGTCATGTGGTGCTGATCCTCCGCAGCGACTGGTTCGGGTGGGCGCCAAGTATGGGTGTGGTCGCCGCGGTGACGGTCTTGGTGACGGCGTGCACGAATCAGTTCCTCTGGACCAGTTCCACCGAGTTCTTGGACGCGGCTCGGCGGTCAGGTCTCGACGGCGGCGAGTTCGCGATGGTCTCGATGACGATCTACACGGTGATCGCGCTGCTCGCGGTGTGCTCTCTGACGGTGGTGGGTTCTGCGACGGTGGAGCGCACCCGCAGCACGTTCGCCCAGTGGCGGCTGATGGGAGCTTCACCCCGGCAGGTCCGCGCCTGCCTGTGGGCGCTGGTCGTGCTGGCCAGCTTCGTCGGGGCTGCTCCGGGGGTGGTGCTTGGCTCGGTGCTGAGTTCGCTTGTGGTGCCGTGGTTCAACGAGATGGCCGGTGCGAGTTTTCCGGGCGGCACCGGTGACTTCGTTCCTCCGCTGTTCGCGCCGAGCGCTGTCGCGGGTAGCGCGGCGCTGGTGCTCTCGGTGGTGACGTGTCTGCTGGGCGCTGCCTGGCCTGCGCATCGTGCGGCTCTGGTGGAGCCCGTTGAAGCGATGCGTGAGTCCGCGGCTGTTCGGAGCCGCCGTGCGTGGGGGCGGTGGCTCATTGGAGGCTTGCTGTTGGCCTGTGCTGTGGCGATGGCGGCCGCGACCCCCCGGACGTTGGATCCTGCGCAGGTCGGGCGGTCGACCACGGCGATGGTGAATGCGGCGACGTGGGTCGGCGGGTTGAGCGCCGCTGCGGTGTACGTGACGGGACCCGCTCTGGTGCATGTCGCCCTGAGCGTCGCGCACCGGGTCCTGCGTCTCTTCCGTGTCCCCGTGGGACAGGTGGCGGCGCGCTCGGCCCGGGCGCAGGCGGCGATGAATGCGAACACGATCGCGCCGTTGGCGGCAGCGATCGGGCTGGGGGGCGTCATCTTCACTGCGACCGGCTCCTACCTGGACGTGATGACGCGGGCGGGTTTCCCGCTGGAGGATCCGAATCTGACCGACGTCGCTCTTCTCTCGGGGCTGTTCTGCGTGATGGCGATCGCGACGAGCATGGCGGTCATCGCGCTCAGCGGCCGCGACCAGGTGCGCGAGCACACTACGCTGCGAGCGTCGGGGATGAGCCCCGTACAGGTCTCACGCTTGGTCGCGTGGCAGTCGTTCTGTCTAGCTCTGTGCGCAGCCGGGATGGGGCTGCTTCCGGTGGCTCTGGTCGCGTGGCTGGTGGTCACCTGCTCACTGGCGCTGGTGGGATCCGTGGTGCTGAGCGTCCCGTGGCTGGGATTGACCGCGGGCTTCCTGGGGTGCTGGTTCGTGCTGTGGGCCGTCCAGTTCAGCCAGGCGATGCCGTGGCTGCGCCGGGAAGCAGCGGCGGGTCTGCGTCACGTCTGAAACACTGGCAAGAGCAAACATCAGCAGTCGAGTTCTGGGAGGAGCGGCGGTGCAGGCTGTTCGGGACTGGTTCGATCAGACCCGTCGCGGGCGTCGGGAAGCCGGCACGGCGTGGTTGGTGATCGTTCTCGCCTGCGTCGCGTTCCAAGCGCTGATGGTCGCGCGCCTCCTGTTCGCCGGGAGCGCGCGTGATGGCATCGCCTTGGACCTCGTCCATTCGACGTCGGGAGCCGTGAGCATCACGATCGCTGTGGTCCTCGCAGGGATGACCTTGCTGTGGAGCCCCCGTCAGCCAGTGCTGGTACTCGCAGTCATCGGAGCCGCTTACCTGGCGGCGTCCGCGATCGGCATGCACAACTACGTTACTTTCCCGCTGTTGTTTGCGCTGTTCCGCGTCGTCGCAGATTGCGGACTAGCGGCTGTGGTGGTCTCAGTCACTTCGACCTGCCTTGGCATGTTTGCCAGTGCATGGCTGACAACCTCGACGACGGTGGCTGACGAGTTCACCGGTCAGCTCAGCGTCGCGGCGCTGAGCATCCTGGCCGGGGGCGGAGCCCGCAGCATGCGCGGCTGGCAAGCAGCCACCCAGCAGTCCCACCATGATGCCGAGCGCGCCCGTGCCATCGCCGCCGAACGGGATCAGGCCGTGGCGCGCACGCGCGTAGCCGCCGAGCTTCACGACAGCGTCGGGCACAACCTGACCGCCATCATCGCCCTCTCCCAAGGTCTCGCAGGCACTACAGAGAACCCGGAACTCGACGAATCACTGGAAGACATCGAAACCCGGGCAAGGGAAGGGCTCGACGAGACCAGGCGTGCCGTCTCCCTGCTCGGACACCTTGAGAACCCGGCCGCACCTGCTCCAGACCACCACCGCGCCCATAGCTGGGACGACATCCATGCCGTGGCTGACCGCGTCCGCCCCCTCAACGTCCCGGTGACGGTGACCGAGACCGGACGACGCACCGACGACACCGGCATCGCCGGCCTCGGTTTCAGCATCGTCCGCGAAGCCCTCACCAACGCGGTGCGCCACACTGAGCCCCTCAAACGAGTATCCATCTCCATCGGCCACCACCTGACCGGAGGCGCGCGGATCACCATTCGCAGCCAGGGACATCCGCGCCACACCCACGACCACGGACCGGGCAGTGGGCTGCAGCGCCTGTCCCATCGAGTCACCAGCCAAGGCGGCACATTCGCCGCTGGCCCCGGAGAGCCCAACGAATGGATCGTCAAAGCCGAACTGCCGATCGCGCCGAACGAGGAAAACCACGATGCCTGACCAGTTGCGCATCATGCTGGTCGACGACCAGCCCATGGCACGTCGAGGATTCGCGCTCATGCTTCGACGAAGCCCGAACCTCACCGTGACCGTTGAAGCCGGCAACGGCCAGGAAGCCATCAATCTGCTGACCGCCAGACGGAGCGAAGCGGCTCCGCTTCCCGATGTGATCCTGATGGATGTGCGCATGCCGGTGCTCGACGGCATCGAAACCACTCGTGAGATCACCCGCGCATTCCCGTCCGTGAAGGTTCTCGTGCTGACCACCTACGACGAAGATGACTACGCCTTCGGAGCACTTACCGCCGGCGCCTCTGGGTACCTCCTCAAGGACGTCCGCACACCCGATCTCATCGCAGCCGTCGAAGCCGTCGCCCGCGGCGACGCAATCCTCACCCCACGCATCACCCGTCAAGTCCTCGACCGCGGCATCCCACGCACACTCCCACACCACCAGCAGACCGAGATGCGAGCACTGCTCGACCTGCTCACGCCCCGCGAACGCGACATAGCTGGCCTCATCGCCGACGGCGAATCCAATGCCGAAATCTCGGAACGCCTCGCCATCGAACCCGCATCCGTACGCCGCAACGTCAGCCGCATCCTCGCCAAGCTCAATCTGCGCGACCGCGTCCAGCTCGCCGTGCACTGGCACAAAGCGGGGCTATGACACCCGGGGTCTTGCCCTCCCTGACTACGCTCGAACGTCAAGGATCGGACGCGCTGTGCAACCAGACCGGCTCGTCTTTCTATGCATTCCTGATGACCGAAGCCGTCGTCATGGTCTTCTTGGATGGATTCACGATGGACAGAGACACCGCTGTCACACCCCTCGACCAGGCACCAGCGTCGGACAGCTACACGATCAGCGACGAGCGGATCGTCCGCGTAGGAGCGGAAGCGACGGCGTCGGCTCCAGGGTTTCCCTGCAGACCGTAGGTGCCAAGCCCGACGAGTGGGACGGGGGTGCCGTCGGCAAAGTTGATGGTGGGAATGGTGAGCGTCACGGTGCCTCCTGGGAATCGGCGTTCAGTTCGAGTCTATGCCGTCTCACACAAGCCAGCCGCCAGCATTGGGCAGTTAGGTGGCAGATCAGCGCAACCACCATGGCGCCTCGTCATGCCCTCAACGCACACCGTCGCCCATCACAGCTGTGACGTCACCAATGCGCGGCAGGGTCGTCAGGTTTCTCGCCCTCTTCCGGGTTCTCACCGCGGGCCTGCATCCACAGCTTCTCCAACAGCTCAACCAGCCAATTGATAGGCGGATCCGTAGCGAACTGCGTCCTGATTACATTCCGCCGTGGCAAAAGCCCCCCGGTCCCGAGCGGGTAACCGGAGTCCCACCGATTCCCCCGGCGCAACTCATTCGTCCAGGCATGATCCTCAATTTCAAACCAAACCTGACTGTCCTGGTCAGGATTCATGCTGAACGGAATATGCAACCACAGCGAGCTCACATCCTTCCAGCGCACTCGCCACGAATGAGTCCGAATCTCATCCTCAGTCACTGTCAAGTGCCGCGGACGACGCCACGCCATCCACGTGTAAACCTGGTACAGGCACACTGCCGGAAATGCAAGCACCACGAATACTCGCAGCGTTAGCAGCTTGGTGCCGCCCCATTCGAACAATGCCGAAGGCACCCCCAGGATGATCGGCACAGCTAACACCCACATTACTACTCCGAACACAAAGGCTCGGGCCCACAGATTCGTACGCACCCGCACCTGTAAAGGGAACTGCACATCCTTAAGCCTCACCTGCTCAGCCACCCATCGCCCTTTCAACTCCACGAAACCTCAATAGCCACAAATCAGCTTCCAGAACCACACGGTTCGACAACCCCACCGACACCGACGCCACAACACGACGAAAGCGAGAACAGGACGATGCCGACCGAGGCCTTCCACACCACCTCAAAGGCAGGTCCAGAAGATTGCGTTCCCTTCGCGCACCAGGATAGACAGCGGGAGAGGCCCGGGCATAAACCAATTCGAAATCCGAATCTTCAGAACTGAGTTTGAACGCATGTCTTCGGGCCAAGGCGCACGTTCTGGCCCAGCCGTGCAGATCCACCAGCAGCAAGTAGTGAAGCCTCAGCGGGGGAGTGGTAACCCAACGGCACCCACCGAACCCCAAACACAAAAAGTCCCGAAGCCGAAGCTTCGGGATTTCATTTGTGGAGGTAAGGGGACTCGAACCCCTAACCCTCTGCTTGCAAAGCAGATGCGCTACCAATTGCGCCATACCCCCAAGAGGTAGGTCTCATTCTACCTTGTCGGTGTATTGAGACCAAGTGCTGTGACCATCTTGCCTCTTCTTGCGAAAAATCAAGACTGTCAACAGTCCGGCTGCGGTTGTTGCCGCAACACCGTACCATCTCTTCACGAAATCCTCCGATCTGAGTTGGTTCGTGGGCCTACGTGGACTTGAACCACGGACCTCTTCGTTATCAGCGAAGCGCTCTAACCGCCTGAGCTATAGGCCCCTTCGGGGTGAACCGAAAAACAACTATAGCCCTAGCTTCGCCACAATGCAAAATCGATCCCGATCGCCCCAACCTGGCCACAAAAACGCAGGCCCCGAGCGTACTCGGGGCCTGTGCTGTGAAGAGGAAATCAGTCGTCCGTGAGCGTCAGGTGGAAACCGCCCACCAGACTCGAACCGATGTTGTAGATGATCGACGTAAGGGTCGACAGCGCGGTCATGAGAATCACATTGACCACGGCGATGATCACGCCGAAGCTGAGAATTCTGCCCAACCCGAACACCTCCAGCAGCTGGTCAGCCCCTTCATCGCCGGCGAATTCAGAAAGCGCAGACTGCAGATTTCCGAACGTGCCCGTCACATGGAGCACCAGCCACAGCACGAACAGCACAACGATCGTTGCGATGCCCAGTGCGAGTGCCAGCATAAAAGTCATCTTCATCACCGACCACGGGTCGACTTTCGCCACCGCCAGTCTCACGGTGCGCGGACCCTTGCGCTGTGCACTGCCGGACATCCGCAGCCCCTGCGACGAGGATGCCTGCACGGAGGAGGGCCCAGACGCGGAGCTGTGCGAAGCTGCACCTGAACCAGACGCCGCTCCGGTTGCATGGGAACCCGCTCCGCCGGAGGCACTAACCGACTGGGTCTGCGTGGCGTTCTGCGAACCCTGCGCCGTGGTCCGCGTGCCGCTGGTCTTCATGACCGCAGTCTGCGAATCTCCCTGCCGAGAACTCCCGGTTCCGCTGGATGAGGGTCCCGAAGCTGCCGAGGTGCCTGCCCCACTGCCGCTTGTGGTAGCACCGCCGCTTGTGCTGGCCCCGCTGCTGGCGCTGGCACTCTTACTGCCGCTGCCACCACTGCTGCCAGCGCCGCGAGATTCGGCTCCGTCTTTTTTGCCGCCGATCCGCACGCCCTTCGACGACGAGTGCACCGGTCCCGAAGCACTGTGATTTGGTGCAGATTGCGACTTTTCGGCCGAGCTTTCGGCACTGCCGCCAGATTCTTTGGCAGCCGACGACCCCGAGCTGCTGCGCTGAGAACCGGATTCTGGGGTTTCAGCCGCAGATTTGGCCTCATCGGCATCGCTGGATGCTGTCAGGCGTGTTGATCCGGACGACGTCCGAATGACCTTGCTTGGCGTTTCGCTATTGCTCACTGCTCATCACTCCCGTTGGCGGCGGAGTCCTGCACGTCGCCTTCCACTGCGAGAGCGTCCTCTTCCAAGGTGCCCGAAACAGTTTCGTCGACTGCGTCTTCGTCAAGTTCTTCGTCTTCGTGGCCGGAACCGCGGGTCACGGCCATAATACGGTCGCGCTTGCCCGGCTTGGCGAAAACAACGCCCATTGTATTGCGTCCGGTCTGCGGAACCTCAGCGACTGAGGAGCGGACGATCTTGCCGCGCTCCATAATGACGAACACTTCGTCATCATCTTCGACAATGAGACCGCCGACCAGCTCGCCGCGCTGATCAGAGAAGCGGATAGCGCGGATGCCGATTCCGCCTCGTCCCTGGAGGCGGTATTCCTCAACGGGAGTGCGCTTGGCATAACCGCCGGAGGTCACAACGAACACATCGGTTCCCGGGGTGACAACGTCCATGGCGAGCAGGGCATCGTCATCCCGGAACTTCATACCGGTAACACCCGAGGTGGCACGTCCGGTGGGACGGATCGTTTCGTCATCCGCGGAGAAGCGAATGGACATGCCCTTCTTCGAAATGAGCAGTAGGTGGTCTTCGCTGTTGACCAGGCGGGCCGAAACGAGTTCGTCCACTGCTCCGTCCGGGGTTTCGCGCAGGTTAATGGCGATGACCCCGCCGGTGCGGTTCGAATCGTATTCGCCCAGCCGTGTTTTCTTCACCAAACCGGACTTGGTTGCCAGCACCAGGTAGTCCGCCGCATCGTAGTCGGCAATGGACAGAACCTGTGCGATTTCTTCGTCCGGCTGCAGAGCCAGGAGGTTAGCAACGTGCTGTCCGCGCGCATCCCGGTGAGCTTCGGGAAGTTCGTAGGCCTTAGCGCGGTAAACCCTGCCCTTGTTGGTGAAGAACAGCAGCCAGTTGTGGGTCGAGGTGACAAAGAAGTGTTCGACTACGTCCTCACCGCGCAGGCGAGCACCGGCAACGCCCTTGCCGCCCCTGCGCTGTGCACGGTAGAGGTTGGTCTGCGTTCGCTTGGCATAGCCTCCGCGGGTGATGGTGACGACCACCTGCTCTTCGGGGATGAGGTCTTCCATCGACATGTCCCCGTCAAAGCCGGCCAGAATCTGAGTGCGGCGATCATCGCCGTAGCGTTCGACAATCGCATCGAGTTCTTCCGACACGATTTCGCGCTGCCGGGCCGGAGTTTCAAGGATGTGGTTGTATTCCTTGATCAGCTCTTCGATCTTCTGCGCTTCTTCTTCGATCTTGAGGCGCTCAAGCGCTGCAAGACGGCGAAGCTGCAGGTCAAGAATTGCGTTTGCCTGGATTTCGTCAACGTCGAGCAGTTCCATCAGTCCGGTGCGTGCTTCGTCAGACGACGGTGAACGGCGAATGAGGGCAATCACTTCGTCCAGTGCTGAAAGCGCCTTGAGGTAGCCGCGCAGAATGTGTGCGCGCTCCTCGGCCTTGCGCAGGCGGAAGCGGGTGCGGCGAACGATCACGTCAATCTGGTGCTTGACCCACAGGCGCAAGAACGCGTCAATCGACAGAGTGCGCGGCACATTGTCGACAAGTGCCAGCATGTTCGCCGAGAAGTTCTCCTGCAGCTGCGTGTGCTTGTACAGGTTGTTCAGCACGACCTTCGCCACGGCATCGCGCTTGAGCACAATCACCAAACGCTGACCGGTGCGGCCGGACGATTCGTCGCGCATATCGGCAATGCCCGCAACCTTGCCGTCCTTGACGTAGCTGGCGATCTTCGCTGCAAGCGAGTCCGGGTTGACCTGGTAGGGGAGTTCAGTGACGACCAGGCACGTGCGTCCGTGGATTTCCTCGACTTCAACAACCGCGCGCTGCGTAATCGACCCGCGGCCGGTGCGGTAGGCGTCCTCAATGCCCTGGCGGCCCAGAATTGTGGCCCCACCCGGGAAATCGGGACCCTTGATGATGCCGAGCAGCGCCTCGAGCGCCTCTTCGTTAGAGGCCTCGGGGTGGCTCAGCAGCCACTGTGCACCGGCTGCGACTTCGCGCAGGTTGTGCGGCGGAATGTTGGTGGCCATGCCGACGGCAATACCTGCCGAACCGTTGACCAGCAGGTTCGGAAAGCGCGACGGCAGGTAGACCGGTTCCTGGTTGCGTCCGTCGTAGTTGTCCTGGAAGTCGACGGTCTCCTCTTCAATGTCCCGGACCATCTCCAGGGACAGAGGTGCCATCTTGCACTCTGTGTAACGCGGTGCTGCCGCGCCGTCATCACCGGCCGAACCGAAGTTTCCCTGACCTGAGATGAGCGGATAGCGCATGTTCCACGGTTGGACCAGACGCACGAGCGCGTCGTAGATGGCCGAGTCGCCGTGCGGGTGGAAGTGGCCCATGACATCGCCGACCACGCGCGAACACTTGGAGAAGCTGCGATCCGGCCGGTAGCCGCCGTCGTACATGGCGTACAGCACACGCCGGTGGACCGGCTTGAGGCCATCGCGGACATCCGGCAGAGCACGGCCCACAATGACCGACATGGCGTAGTCCAGGTAGGACCGCTGCATTTCGGCATTGAGGTTGACCTGCTCAACACGGGCAGCCACCTGGGTGCCTGCGCCGTCGACCGGGTGCTGTTCTTCAGCGTTTACGTTATTGTTGTCTTCTTCGGCCACCTGACCGGATCCTCCGTTGATAGAAGCCTAAGCGGATCTGTGTCGAAACTGCGCCGCCCGAGCACTCATGCCCGGGGGCGCATCCCGGCATCAGATGTCCAAGAAGCGGACGTCCTTGGCGTTTTCCTGAATGAAGCGCTTGCGCGATTCGACATCGTCACCCATCAGCACGGTGAAGATTTCGTCAGCCACGAGCGCGTCTTCGAGTTCAACCTGCTTGAGCAGACGGTTTTCGGGGTTCATCGTGGTTTCCCACAGTTCCTGGTAGTTCATTTCGCCCAGACCCTTGTAGCGCTGAATGGCGAGGTCCTTCGGCAGACGCTTGCCGGCTGCACGGCCTTCTGTCAGCAGCTTGTCGCGCTCGACATCCGAATAGGCGAAGTCATCATCCGCGTTGGACCACTTGATGCGGTACAGCGGCGGGGTCGCCAGGTAGACGCAGCCGTTTTCAATCAGCGGCTTCATATAGCGGAAGATGAGTGTCAGCAGCAGCGTAGTGATGTGCTGGCCGTCAACATCTGCGTCTGCCATGAGGATGATCTTGTGGTAGCGCAGCTTCTCGATGTCGAATTCGTCGCCGATTCCAGTGCCGAACGCCGTGATCATCGACTGCACTTCGTTATTGCCCAAAGCGCGGTCCAGGCGGGCCTTCTCCACATTGAGGATCTTGCCTCGCAGGGGGAGGATGGCCTGCGTCATCGGGTTGCGACCCTGCACCGCCGAACCGCCTGCCGAGTCACCCTCGACGATGAACACTTCCGAAATCGTCGGATCTTTCGACTGGTTGTCCCGCAGCTTCCCGGGCATGCCGGAGGTTTCCAGCAGGCCCTTGCGGCGCGTGGCTTCGCGGGCTTTGCGCGCAGCCAGGCGCGCCTGGGAAGCCTGCACGGCCTTGCGCACAACTTCGCGCGCGTTTGCGGGATTGGATTCCAGCCAGTGGGTCAGTTCGTCGCGCACTACCCGGCTGACGAAGTTGCGGGCCTCTGAATTGCCCAGCTTGGTCTTCGTCTGACCTTCAAACTGCGGTTCGCCCAGTTTGATCGACACGACTGCGGTCAGACCCTCGCGAATGTCCTCACCGGTGAGGTTGGCGTCCTTTTCGCGCAGCAGCCTCTGTTCGCGCGCATAGCTGTTGAGCACGGAAGTCAGTGCGGTGCGGAAGCCCTCTTCGTGCGTACCGCCTTCGTGGGTGTTGATGGTGTTGGCGTAGGTGTGCACGCCCTCCTGGAAGCCGGTGGTCCACTGCATGGCCACTTCCAGGGCGATCGCCTGTTCTTTGTCTTCGTGTTCAAACGCGATGACGTCGTCGTGGACGGTTTCGCTCTTCTTGGCCGAATTGAGGTAGGCCACGTAGTCCAGCAGACCCTTGTCGTATTTGAATACGACTTCACGCGGCTTGAACTCTTCTGCCTCTTCGTCTTCCAGCTGGACGTCGTCATCGTCGATTTCGGGCTGGCGTTCGTCTGTCAGCGTGATCTTGAGGCCCTTGTTGAGGAACGCCATCTGCTGGAAGCGCGCCCGCAGGGTCTCAAAGCTGAATTCAGTGGTGTCGAAGATCTCCGGGTCGGGCCAGAAGGTGATGTCGGTTCCGGTCTGGTCGGTGGCTTCGCCTTCCACCACGTCCGAGGTGGGGACACCGCGTTCGTAGGACTGTCGCCACACTTTGCCGTCACGGCGCACAACCGCGTCCATGCGCAGCGAGAGCGCGTTGACGACGGACGAACCGACTCCGTGCAGGCCACCGGAGACCGCGTAGCCGCCGCCGCCGAATTTGCCTCCCGCGTGCAGAACGGTGAGGACGACTTCCAGGGTCGGTCGGCCTTCCGAGGGGTGCATGGCCACGGGGATTCCGCGCCCGTGGTCGACCACGCGCACACCGCCGTCGGCGAGGATGGTCACTTCGATGCTGTCGTTGTAGCCTGCCAGGGCTTCGTCGACCGAATTGTCGACGATTTCATAGACCAAGTGGTGAAGACCGCGTTCGGATGTCGACCCGATGTACATGCCCGGCCGCTTGCGGACCGCTTCGAGCCCTTCAAGAACGGTGATATCACCGGCATCGTAATGCGGTTTGTGCTCGTCGGCCATGAAACTCCTCGGATCTGTGCAGATTTCCGTCCAAGTCTACAGCGTTCGGGCTTGAAACAGCGGGTGACAGGCACGCAATGGCCGTTTCCGCGCATTTTCAGATCCGCCGATGAGGGGCGGGCCGTCTGAAGACCTCTCAGAGGCCTGTGCGGGCCGCCACAGATTCACGCAGCTGCGAAGTTCTGTTTTGGCACCACGCCGTCGCCAATCGGGCAGCTGAAAGCGTGGATCATCCGTAGGTGTCGCGCGGACCGCGGCCGGGCACGGACAACCGGCCCTTCTTCCATGACTTCTGCTTGGGGCCGATGATCTCGATGTCGTCAATCACCCGCCGCCCCAGCTCCCGCTCCAGACGGTCCAACAGCATGTCGCGCATCAGCCGCAGCTGTGTCGCCCATGTGGTCGAGGAGGCGCGCACCGTGAGCTTCGGCGGTTCGCACAGTTCGGGAACACAGTGCTGGGCTACGTTCTCACCGACAAGCTCCGGCCACCGTCCCAGCAGCGATCCGACATCCATCGAGGACGTCCACCCGCGGGCCTTCGTCAATGCCGACAGGTCTGCCGACAGCTTCTTGGGATCCCTGGGGTCCTCGCCGGCTCCGGAATACTGCGGTTCGCGGATACCCCGCGGCACTCTGCGCAGGGACCCGCTGTAGCGCGCCTGCACCGAGCCCATGCGCCTGATCCGGTCCAGCGCTTCGAGAGCGGCGGTTGAGACCGGCAGCTTCTGGTTCATCCGCTCTGTCCTCCCGCCTGATCACCTTCCGAGGTGCCTGCTGTCAGATCGATGATCTCACCTGCGAGGTTGTTGGGTATATGGCCGGCCACGGCGGTTGTTATGAGGACCTGCTGCGCTTCTTGAATGATGTCGGCGAGTCTGCGAGTGCGGCCTTGGTCAAGCTCAGAGAACACGTCATCGAGAACGAGGACGGGTGAATCGTCAGGTTCGTCTGGATTGGCCTGCAGCACTCGCCAGCTGGCCAAACGCAAAGCAAGTGCGAGTGACCAGCTTTCGCCGTGACTGGCATAGCCCTTGGCCGGGGCTGCCCCGATCTGCAGGTCAAGATCATCGCGCTGCGGGCCTACGAGGGTGACACCCCTTTCGATTTCGACGCGGCGGCGCTTGCCAAGCTCATCGAGGATGAGGTCTTCCATGGCCTGCTGCGCACCCGGCAGAGAACGGTCGATCACCGAATAGTCAACGCGTGATGCGTACTTCGCCGCCGCTGTGCGCCTTTCCGGGCGAGCATCTTCGGCCAGTCTGGCGAAATCATCGGCCAGCGGCTGCGCCAGGCGGTCAAGAAGACCCAGCCGACCGGTGACAAGGGCAGCCGCGGCGCGGGCAAAGGCGTGATCCCATATCTCCAGGGTCGCTTCAAGGCCCAGGCTGGGTCGCAGAGGATCGTCCCCCGCGCCCGAACGCTCTTCGTAGCGGGCCTTGCGCAGAGATTTCAGCAGGGCGTTGCGCTGCTTCAAAGCTCGCTCGAAATCGGCGATGACGGCGGAATAGCGGGGAGTGAGTGCCACCAGGAGCTCATCGAGGTAGGCCCGCCGCTCAGCGGGTTCCCCCTTGACCAAACCGAGGTCCTCCGGAGCGAACACAACCGCCGGCAGCAGGCCCAGAAGCTCGCGCACCCGCACGGCCTGCTTGTTGATTCGGGCGGTATTGGCGCCCTTGGCCTTGATCGTGACCTCGACCCTGACCTGCCGTTTGCCGCGATGAGCAAGAGCAGACACAACGGCCCGTTCGCTGCCGGTGCGCACAAGGGGAAAATCGTTTGTCACACGGTGGCTGCGCAGAGTCGAAACGTAGCCGAGAGCCTCAACCAGGTTCGTCTTGCCCCAACCGTTGGGGGCAAGAAAGACCGTCACACCGGGGGCAAGTTCAAGATTGAGCCGCGAATAGGAGCGGAACTGGTCCAGAATCAGCCGACTGACCCACATGGGGCCGCCGTCAGAATCGCAGAATCGGCATGAGGAGGTAGCGGTACGACGTATCCTCTTCGCCGTCAGCCTCGGTCATGCCCGAAATGACAACCGGCTTCTTCGGTTCGGTGAGCGCGAATCGCACAAAGGGAGTGTCGATCTGCGCAAGGCCTTCGGCGATGTAACCGGGGTTGAAGCCGGTCGTGATCTCCCCGCCCTCAATGGTTGCAGGCAGAGCTTCAGTCGCCTGAGCGTCATCACCGGCACCAGCGCGCAGCACCAGCGAACCGTCGGCAAACTCAAACTTGATGGGGCTGTTGCGCTCGGCAACAAGCGACACGCGGCGCACGGCTTCGCGCAGAGCGCTTGTCTCCATGACAGCCGAGATTGCGACGTCCTTGGGAAAGAGCGAACGAACCTTCGGGTAGTCACCTTCGACCAGCAGCGACGTGGTGACACGACCCTCGGAAGAGAACGCCAACATCTCCTTGCCACCGGATTCCGCCAGGGCAATCTCAATGTCACCGCTCATGGCCTTCGCGGCCTCAGCCATCGTCTTGCCGCGGACCAGAGCAACAGCCTCAACCTGCGGGTTGCGCGGATTCCACGTGAACTCCCGCACCGCCAGGCGGTAGCGGTCAGTTGCCAGCAGGGTGACACGGTCACCTTCGATTTCAACTCGCATGGCCGTGAGAATCGGCAGGGTTTCATCCTTCGAGGTCGCAATGTTGACCTGCCCGACAGCACCCTGGAAGTCCGAAGCCGACATGACACCGGTGGTTTCGGGAACGGCAGGAAGCGCGGGGTATTCCTCCACCGGCATGGTCATGAGCGCAAAGCGCGAGGACCCGCACGTGACGTTGACCTTTGTCCCTTCGAGTTCGAACACGACAGGCTGAGGCGGAAGAGCGCGAGCGATGTCAGCAAGAAGGCGACCGGAAACGAGAATGGTTCCCTCCGCCTCGACATCGGCGCCAATACGGGCGCGAGCCGAGACTTCGTAGTCGAAAACAGCAAGATCAACCGAACCATCGGCGTGAGCTGAGATGAGAAGGCCGGTGAGAACCGGAACCGCGGGGCGCTGCGGAATCGACTTGGTGGTCCAGGTGACGGCGTCGGCCAGGACGTCGCGGTCCACTTTGAACTTCACGGACTGAGCAGCTTCAGCGTTCACATCTCTCCTGGTCGGTTCTTCTCAGCAGCGCCGAGGATTCCAGCCTTTTCGCTTGCGCCACTACTCACGGCATAAGCAGAAAGCAACATTACACGCCGATCTTACGCCGAATCAACGAGGGCAGGCCGCTGTGACCAGAACTCAGTGAAGTTGATGTGAGCAAGCGTTGCGCAGAGCAATCGGCGGGTTCCCTCTTGAGTCTTTGAGTAAGTACAGAAGCAGTATTAGGTCCTGTGGATTCTGTGGAATTACATCGATGTCATCGAAAGTCTATGCGACCAAGCGCCACACAGACCCCGTTGACAACTCTGTTCATGAATCGGTGGGGTTCAGTGGACGCCTGCTGGTTACATCGATGTGATTACACAGCCATCCACCGAGCACCGTTGGTCCCTCCAGAGGTTCGATAACAGATAACGCACGTTATCCACCAGGTTTTCCACAGGTGTGGAATCTCGCCGCCGTTACAGCCGGTGCTGCTGTTTGATACGGTTTGTCAGCTCTGTGACCTGCGTATACAGCGCTCTGCGCTCGGCCATCTGCGTCTTGATCTTCTTATTTGCGTGCATCACGGTGGTGTGGTCGCGCCCGCCGAAAGCCTGGCCGATCTTCGGCAGCGACAGATCCGTGAGTTCACGGCACAGGTACATGGCGATCTGGCGCGCGGTCGACAGCGTGCGCGAACGGCTGGTTCCCTTGAGATCATCGAGGGTCAGGCTGAAGTACTGGGCGGTCTGGCCCATGATGTCCACGGCCGTGATCTCAGGGGTGTCATCCTGCGTGATGAAGTCCTTGAGCACGGTTTCTGCCAGATCGACGTCGATGACCTGATCATTGAGGTTTGAAAACGCCGTTACGCGAATGAGCGCCCCTTCGAGTTCGCGAATGTTGGAGGACACGCGCGATGCGATGTACTCCAGAACATCGTCGGGAACATCCAGGTTCTCTCCGTGGGCCTTGTTGCGCAGAATCGCAAAGCGGGTTTCGAGATCCGGCGGCTGCACATCCGTCAGCAGCCCCCATTCGAAGCGCGAACGCAGTCGCTCCTCGAAGCCGCTGAGCAGCTTCGGCGGCTGGTCGGAGGTGATGATGACCTGCTTCTGTTCGTTGTGCAGAGCATTGAACGTGTGGAAGAACTCTTCGACGGTCGCGTCCTTGCCCTGCAGGAACTGGATGTCGTCGATCATGAGGATGTCGACTTCGCGGTAGCGCTTCTGGAACGCCGGGCGCAGCGAATTCGACGTGGTCGACGAACCGATTGTGTTGATGAAGTCGTTGACGAACTCTTCTGAGCTGACGTAGCGCACCCGCAGATTGGGAAACAGCTGCATTGAGTAGTGCCCGATGGCGTGCAGCAGGTGCGTTTTGCCCAGGCCCGACTCTCCGTAGATGAACAGCGGGTTGTACGCCTTGGCCGGTGCTTCGGCCACAGCCAGGGCAGCCGCGTGGGCGAACCGGTTCGATGCGCCGATGACAAAGGACTCGAACGTGTACTTGGAGTTGAGGTCCGCCGCTCCGCTGGCTGCCGCGGTGAAGCCGCTGTCCTCATCGGCCGAGGTGTGGGCAGCGGTGGGTGCCTGTTCTGCCGGTGCCGCGTGGTGCGGCACGGAAGATGCGGACGGCGCGGGGGCGGGCGGGGCTGTCGCGGCTGGCGTGGGTGCTGATGCCGGGGGCTGGGACCCGAGCGGCGGCTGCGCTGGGGGAGTGGGGTGTGGATCGTAGCTGCTGTCGTCTTCGACGATTTCATTGTCGCCGGGCAGTTCGAGGTTTTCGTCCAGCGCAATGGCAAACGTGACCGTCTTGCCCAGTGCTCGAGAGAACTCCTCCTGCAGACGATCCCGCAGGTCGACTTCGAGGGTTTTGCGAGTCAGATCATTGCGCACAGACAGGACGATGAGCTCGTCTCCGACAAGTGCCGTGGGAACGGCGAGTGCCAGGAAGCCCTTGTGGCGGGCGTGGATGGCGGGATCGGCCATAAGGGCGGTGAGCACCTCTTGCCAGATTGTCTGCAGTCGTGTCTTGTCGCTCATCGGCCTTCCCAAGGGTTATCCACACATGTGAAAACTGGTTCGAGTCAGTCCCCATAGTTTTCCACAGAATGTGGAGCAAATCGATAGCTGAGGCCAAGATATGCACATTGGTGGACAAGTTTGTGGATAACTACACGCGTGTCATTTGTGGACGCGGCCGTGAACATCGTGTGAACAGGGGAGTGAACTACAGAAATGTAACTTCAAAGTTCTCCACGGGCGGCTGTGTATGCATGCTGTGATCCGCGACAGCATGCGGAACGAGAGAGCTGGTCCGAGCCGTGGTCGTTTTGACCCGAACCGGAAGCAAAGGCTAAGCTGGAGCGTCCTGTGTTTGTGGGCCCGTTTGAGTTGTGTGAACTTCCCCTTGGCCTGAAGGCGCAGGAAGCAAGACAGCCCCTGAAGCTTTCTTAAGGAAGATCTGCGCCACATGCCTGATCTTCGGGCACAGACTGACCTAGACGGAGAAACAAGTGAGCAAGCGTACCTTCCAGCCCAATAACCGCAAGCGCGCCAAGACCCACGGCTTCCGTGCTCGCATGCGCACGCGTGCAGGCCGTTCCGTCCTCGCCGCTCGTCGCCGCAAGGGCCGCTCAAACCTTTCAGCCTGACGTGCTTCCGGCACGGAACCGCATCCGGCGCCCCGAAGACTTCAAGCGGATCTTCCGCTCAGGACGAAAAGCGGGCAGCCAGGCGCTGGTCATCCACGCCGACTTCGATACGGCCCACGCCCCGCGCGTGGGCTTTATCGTCTCCAAAGCTGTAGGCAACGCCGTCACCCGCAACCTGGTCAAAAGGCGACTGCGCGCCATCAGCAGCGAACTCATGGGACAGCTGACCGGCGATTACGTCATCCGCGCCCTGCCCAAAGCCGCGCACTGTGACTATGCACAGCTCAAAGACAGCACCCTGACGGCACTGCAGCGCATCAATGCTGACCAAAGACTCTGAGAACACCCCATCGTCACTGCCTCCCGTGCCACACGGCGGCAGTCGAGTCCTCCACGGACTCCGCTTGGCACCTCGTATGCCATTCGTATGGTTAATGCGGCTGTACAGACAACTGATCTCGCCGCTGTACGGCGACCGATGCAAGTTCTACCCGTCGTGCTCGAAGTACGCGCTCGACGCCTTTGAAGTCCACGGGGCAATCCGCGGCGCCATCGCCACAGCGTGGCGGCTGCTGCGCTGCAACCCCCTTTCACCCGGCGGCCTCGACTATGTGCCCGGGTCGTTCATGGAGAAGCAATCGCGCACCATGAAGGCCCGCTCCGCGAAAGGTGGCACAATAGACACGGCCGACTGACCGCCTAGGAGAACGAAAACTTCATGGACACAATCCTGAAGCCCATTCAGTGGGTGATTGCGTGGATCCTCAGTCTGTTCCACGACATCTTCACTGCCATCGGCATGCCCGCTGAAAACGGGTGGACTTGGGCCGTTGCGATCATTGCAATGACAATGCTGATCCGCGCGATCCTCATACCGCTGTTCGTCTATCAGATCAAGGCGCAGCGGAAGATGCAGCTGCTCCAGCCGGATATGCAGCGACTGCGCGAAAAATACAAGGGCAAGCGCGACCAGTACTCCCGGCAGCAGATGGCCGAAGAACAGCAGGCCCTGTTCAAGAAACACGGCACAAATCCGCTGGCCTCCTGCCTGCCGATGCTCGTTCAGATTCCGGTGTTCTTTTCGCTCTTCCGCGTGATCCACAACGTTCCGGAAATCGCAGCCGGAAACATGGGCGCCATCGGCGGCATGACGCAGGAGCTTGCCAAGCAGATGGACAACGCAACCATCTTCGGCATCTACCTGCGCGATACCTTCATGAGCGACGGCATCGGCGTCAAGGTGCTCACTGCCGTCATGATCATCATCATGGCTGCCACGCAGTTCATCACGCAGAAGCAGATGATGTCCAAGAACATGTCTGCGCAGGCCATGGACAACCCGTTCATGCAGCAGCAGAAGATGCTCCTGTACCTGTTTCCGATCATCTTCGCCGTCGGCGGCATCTACTTCCCGCTTGGTGTGCTCATCTACTGGCTTGCCACCAACACGTGGACGATGGTTCAGCAGTTCATCGTCATCCGCAATATGCCCGCCCCCGGTTCCAAGGCCGAGAAGGAAATGCAGGCCCGCTACGCCAAGAAGGGCCGGGAACTGCCCAAGCACATGCAGCCGAAGGCCGAAGAAGAAGCACCGGCCAAGAAGGGCGGCCAGCGCCAGCAGCCGATCAGCAAGAATCGTCAGAAGAAGAAAAAGAAGAAGTGAGTGACGATGACTGACTCGACAGAAGACAAGAAGCCCACCCGCGCCGAACTTCTTGAAGAAGAAGGCGACATCGCCGCGGACTACCTCGAAGAACTTCTCGACATTGTCGACCTTGACGGTGATATCGACATCGACGTCGTTGAAGGCCGTGCCCAGGTTGCCATTGTTCCACCTGAAGAGGACTCCGAGGTCGACATTCTGGTAGGCCGCGAAGGTGAGGTCCTCAACTCGCTGCAGGAACTGACGCGCCTTGCTGTGCAGACTGCTACCGGCCAGCGCTCGTGGCTCATGCTCGATATCGACGGCTTCCGCAGCAGGCGCCGCGACCAGCTGAAGGAACTGGCCAACAAGAAGATCGATCAGGTCAAGGCCACCGGCGAATCCGTTGCGCTTAAGCCCATGAACTCTTTTGAGCGCAAGGTCATCCACGACCAGGTTTCACGCGCAGGCCTGGTCTCTGAATCTGCAGACGAAGGCCCCAAGCGCCACGTGGTCATCAGCCTGCCATGACCGAACCTCGTCCCCAGGCCGCGGCAGAGGTCTTCGGCGATCGTCTTGCGATTGCCGAGGCCTACGCCCAGCACCTTGCCACGACAGGTGTTGAATGGGGCCTTATCGGACCGCGCGAAGTCGACCGGCTGTGGACGCGGCACATTCTCAACTGCGCTGTTGTCAGGGAACTGCTTCGTCCCGGTGATTCCGTTGGCGACGTCGGGTCCGGGGCTGGCCTGCCCGGGCTCGCCCTGGCTATTGCCTGCCCGGATATTTCCTTCACTCTGATTGAGGCGATGGAACGCCGTGTTGACTGGCTCGCCATGGTTGTCGAAGACCTCGGGATTGAAAACGTGCGCATTGTGCGCGCTAGGGCCGAAGACCTCGTGGACATCGAAATGTTCACCGCCGTCACCGCACGTGCGGTCAAGGCGCTGCCGCAGCTGATCGACTGGTGTGCTCCACTGCTGAGCCCGGAGGGCAGACTGCTGGCGATCAAGGGGGACCGTGCGCAGGAAGAAATCTACAAGTCTAAGAAGGCAGTAAAGGTTCACCGTTGCCACACCCCGGTTATAAAACATGTGGGCGAAGGAGTCTTGGAACAGCCAACGCGCGTAGTAGAAGTCATTCGTCGCTGACTGTTCGAATAGTGTTCTAATCCTCCGCCGTGATGTTTCACGTGAAACGCGTAGAATAGGAAGCAATCAAAATCAACGGCGCAAATGGAGGGCGAATGGCTATCTTGGATGAGTCGACTCCCTTGGGTGCGGCGATTGCACGTGATAATCAGCGTGCTGCCCGTCTCTCGAGAGCGACCTTCCCCAAACCGGACTCAACAAGAATCTTCACTGTCGCCAATCAAAAGGGCGGCGTAGGAAAGACAACTACGGCGGTCAACCTGGCAGCAGCGCTGGCAAAGCATGGTCTCGAAGTGCTCGTCATCGATTCTGACCCCCAGGGCAATGCGAGTACTGCCCTTGACATCGATCACTCAACTGAAGTTCCAAGCATCTACGACGTCATCATCGACGACATGGACATTGCGGACACCATCGCCTACTGCCCAGAGTTCGAAACCCTTGCAGTGGTCCCGGCAACTATCGATCTTGCCGGCGCAGAAATCGAGCTGGTTTCTAGGGTTGCCCGCGAACAGCGCCTATCAGTTGCTCTCGACGCGTATCTGCAGAAAAGGGAAGAAGAGGGCTCGCGCGTCGACTATGTATTCATCGACTGCCCGCCCAGCTTGGGACTTTTGACCGTCAACGCTTTTGTTGCAGCAAACGAAGTCCTGATCCCCATTCAGTGCGAGTACTACGCGCTTGAGGGGCTGAGCCAACTGCTCAGCAATATTCAACTCATTCAAAAGCACCTGAATCCTGCCTTGGAGCTCAGCACGATCCTGCTGACCATGTACGATTCGCGCACCAACCTGAGCTCCCAAGTTGCGGAAGATGTCCGAGCTCATTTTCCCAAGCAGGTTCTCAACACATCCATACCGCGCTCAGTACGCATTTCCGAAGCGCCCAGCTTTGCGCAAACCGTTATCGCCTATGAACCTAGTTCGTCCGGCGCGCTTTCCTATCGCGAAGCCGCCCAAGAGATCGCACAGCGAGGAGTAAAGCACAGTGAGTGAAGCACCGAAGTCGCGTCGTCGGGGCCTTGGTCGTGGAATTGGAGCGCTCATCCCGGACGTAGTCAGCGAAGAACGACCTATCGATGTCTTCTTTTCCGGGGATGGAGAAAAGAAGGATAGTGTTTCACGTGAAACAATAGTTGACCCGGCAGCCGGTATGCGGCAATCCCGGACCAAAGCCAAATCAGCTAAGTCGGCCGCGCCCGCGAAGACCGCCCCAAAGCCTTCTGCTGATTCGGCTAAGAAAACGACACCTGGGTCCAAGAAGGATGCAACCAAGGCGAAGTCAGCGAGCACGGCAGCAAACAACAATGTTTCACGTGAAACGCAACAGGATGTTTCACGTGAAACCGACCTCCAAGACGTTCCGGGCGCCGCGTTCGGCCTGATCCCTGTTGAGCAGATTTCGCCGAACCCACGTCAGCCCCGTGATGTATTCGACGAAGACGCTCTCGCTGAGCTGGTCACGTCCATCAAGGAAGTCGGCGTCCTTCAGCCAGTAGTGGTCCGCGTCGTTGACCCGAAGAAGCCTTCCTACCAGCTGATTATGGGGGAGCGCCGATTCCGCGCTTCTCAAGAAGCCGGATTGAAGGAAATTCCGGCCATTATCCGCGACGTTCGTGATGATGACCTCCTGCGTGATGCTCTTCTCGAAAACCTTCACCGCGTTGACCTCAACCCACTCGAAGAAGCAGCCGCCTACCAGCAGCTTCTCGAAGACTTCAACTGCACGCAGGAACAGCTTTCAGAGCGCATTGGTCGCTCGCGTCCGCAGATTTCGAACACACTGCGCTTGTTGAAGCTGCCTGGCCTGGTGCAACGCCGTGTAGCTGCGGGAGTTCTATCTCAGGGCCATGCGCGTGCGCTTCTTGGTCTCGAGGATGCTGCGCACATGGAGGTACTGGCTCAGCGCATCGTCGCAGAAGGCCTCTCAGTTCGCGCAACAGAAGAGTCGGTCGTGCTCATGAATAGGGGAGACGATAAGCCCGTTTCACGTGAAACATCGAAACCCAATCCGGAACTTGAGTCGATTGCACGAACTATTGGCGACAAGCTCGACACAAGGGTCAAAATTTCAATGGGCCGACGCAAAGGTCGGATCAGTGTAGAGTTCGCTGATGAGAATGACCTTAAGCGAATTATTGAAGCTCTTGGGATGCAGCAGCCCTAACGTCGCAAGAACCTAAGCCCCTGTGTGAACTGAGGCCGGCGCCGAAAGGAGCCGGCCTCAGTTGTATTTGTGTGCAAACGGTCGAGACGGCCTGAGCGCGCAATTCCGCGCGTCTCTTCGGGCGACACCGTTCAACGCTGCCGCTGAAAACTGAGCAGCGGATGACGATAGACGTAAATGCAGTGGTCCGTCGCGACGTCGTTCGCTAATCAAACACGTCGGTGTTCTCGCGGCTCGGTTGCGGGCAGCGAACTTTGCAGGCCGATTCGACGGATGAGCACAACCCGCTGCGCTGTGGTCTTTCGGCAGGCGGTTGCGGAGATACGGCTATCGGGTCCGGCGGGGCTTTCCCACATAATTCGTCCCAACTAATCAAGCGCTGCCGCTTTGTGTGAGCACCTCGTCGAGAAGATTTGAAAGTAAGATGACCGAGCAGAAACTCAACTTGAATGTAAAATCCCGGGGCATCGAGTGAACGATGTCCCGGGATTTTACGGTCCAGGTGGCTGGAGGATAGGCGGGGCAGGAAGTGCCAGGCGCGACGAGACCGAGGCGGAGAACCTGAGTTTAAGAGCGAGTAGCCCAGGGGACGTTGCTGAGGTCAAGCGTGCCGGTGTCATAGTCATTCTGCTCTGTTAGGAACAGCCGCTGAATCGCCGCGACTATTGCTTCGGCGATATCCACTCGCACCGATGCGCCTTCGAGAAGTGCAATGTCGTGTTGACTGCTGACGTATCCAGCAAGGACGTAGATCTTCGGTGTGTTGAGATTGCGAAGAGATTCCCACGACTTGGCGTGTGAGCGACAGTTCAGCAGGGGAGTGCGCGAATCGATTTCACGTGAAACCAGGTTCGCGAGTTCCCGGCCTACGGGCGAGAAGATCGAGGGTGTCCTGGTTGAACCAAAGTAGTAGGTGGCGACCCCGTTCGGCAGCGGAGAAGGGCTGTTGTCTAGTGCGATCGAGATGAGCGCGGAGGACCCAAGCTCGTCGGCAATGTTGGGGTTGTCGTCCGTGGCATGCACGACTGCGGCCCCAAGTGCAGTGAGACGACCGTCAACACGGCGGGCAATATCGTCACTGATCCGGCGTTGAAGTTCTCGCTGCTCAGCAGAGAATTCGGCGGTGGGGAAGTGGTGGGTCGACGCAGCGGACTCCAGCACAATCACCTGTCCAGCCAGGGACGGGCCCAGGGACTTGACGCGTGCACGTTCAGTGAGGTTATAGATGTTGCCCACGGCATGGTCACGGTGCACATCCATAAGGGCCTTGATGGTCTTCGGTCCGACAATGCCGTCGGAGTTCAGCCCCAGTTCGCGCTGCGCGCTGCGAACTGCGGTGTCAGTGGATTCCTCAAACCGAAAGCTGATCCAAGAGGTGAGCAGGCCAAGATTGGCAAGACGCTTCTGAAGCTCAGCCACATCGTCCCCGATCTGGGGTCTGCTTGGATCGTACTTGAGAATTCGATCGCCCAAGCGAAAACGTGCAAGCTCAATTTCGTCCAGAGACTCTTTGCCAAGGACACCGTCCACTACGATTCCGCGATCCTGTTGAAACTGCCGAAGACCCGATTCGAACGTGTGATCGAATACGGCGTTGTCCGGTGCGCCCACAACGTAGCCCAGTCGGCCAAGGTGCCCTTTGGTCACGGCAATGATGGGATCGCTGTCCCCGTGTGAAAAATAGGTGTCCATAGATTCTTCCGTTAAAGTGTCAGGCGCCCAATGATTCTACATTGGGCGCCTGAAGCGGTCTGGGCTGCGAAAATCAGCCGATGAATTCGGCGAGTTCCTCTTCGAGTGCAGGTTTGGGCCTTGCGCCGACAATCTGTTTGACAACTTCACCGTTGCTGAAGACATACATAGCCGGAATTCCGGTAATCCCGTACGCGGCTGCCGTCTTCATATTGTCGTCAGTGTTGAGCTTGACGACCTTGAGTTTGTCAGCATTTTCTTCGCCGATCTGATCGACGATTGGTCCGACCTGCCGGCACGGGCCACACCACGGGGCCCAGAAGTCGACAAGGACGGGCTTGTCGTGCTTGAGGACTTCCGCCTCGAAATCGGCGTCGGTGACTTCTTGAGACATGTTTACTCCTTATCGGCGTGATCGGCCAGGTACTTTTCAGCATCAAGGGCTGCGGCACAGCCGGAACCGGCTGCCGTAACGGCCTGTCGGTACACAGAGTCTACGACGTCGCCGGCAGCGAACACACCTTCTACGCTTGTTCGCGAAGACCGGCCGTCAACCTTGATGTAGCCGTTGTCGTGCAGGTCGAGCTGACCCTTGAACAGGTTGGTGCGCGGGTCGGACCCGATGGCGATGAACAGGCCAGTGACGTCGAGTTCAGATTCTGAGCCGTCTGTGGTGTTGCGGACCGTGACGCCCGTGAGCTTGTCGTCACCATGGACGGCTGTGACTTCAGCGTCGAGAAGAAACTCGATCTTGGGATCACTCTGAGCCCGTTTGACCATGGTGTGCGATGCGCTGAAACCCTGACGGCGGTGGATAAGGGTGACCTTCGAGGCGAAGCGCGACAGGAAGGTGGCTTCTTCCATTGCGGAATCGCCGCCGCCGACCACTGCGATGTGCTGGTCTTTGAAGAAGAACCCGTCACAGGTGGCACACCAGCTTACGCCTTTGCCGGTGAGAGCCTTCTCGTTGTCCAGACCGAGCTCGCGGTAAGCCGACCCCGTGGCGAGAATAACGGTTTCGGCAGTGAACTCTTCGCCCATTTCTGTGGTGAGGCTGTGCGCACCGGGGGAGAAGTCAATGGTCTTGACATCGTCGTAGAGAACTTCGGCACCGAAGCGCTCGGCCTGTTGGCGCATGTTCTCCATGAGGTCAGGCCCCAGGATTCCCTCGGGGAAGCCGGGGAAGTTCTCGACGTCTGTTGTGTTCATCAGTTCGCCGCCTGCAGTGACAGAACCGGCGATGATGAGCGGTTCGAATCCGGCGCGGGCCGCGTATACGCCGGCGGTGTATCCGGCTGGCCCGGAGCCGACGATGATGAGCTTCTTATTGGTCACGGGTGTTCTCCTTGGAAGCGTTGCTCCGGCTGATCCGGCGCCTGTGGTCTTCTCCTGGGTGCAACGGCGGTGTTCGGACCGTTATTCCGCGGGTGAAACGAGCCCGGTGCCAGGTCAGCCCTTGTTGGCGTAGGCGGTGATCTGGCTGATGGCGGCCTTTGAATTGCCTTCGTAGGTGGGCAGTTCGATGATCCACACGTAGAAGCTGTCGGTCTTGACGGGTTCGTCGAGTTCGACTTCGGTGTTCTTGCCGAATTTGCCCTTGCCGACGGTCTTGGCATCTTCGGGGCTGCTGCCGATGCGGATTTCGAAAGCACCGCCCTTGGCCTTGGAATCGAGGATGACCTTGGTCAGTTCCTGTTCGTCCTTCAGCGTCAGCTGTAGGCCGAGGCCGTCTTTGAGCCCGCCGAACTTCGCGGAGTTGTAGCGGTCGGAAGTCCAGTTGTCCTTCTTCTTCAGGACGTTCTTTGCCCTCGCGCTGTTCTCCTTGCCGTCACCCTGCGGGTCCAGGGCCTTGGCCTTGGTGATTTCGACCTTGACCGGTTCCGGCTTCTTCTCTTCTTCGGCAGGCGCTGTTGTGTTGGTTTGCGGGGCCGGCTGTGGG
The DNA here is from genome assembly GCF_001810665.1 of Brevibacterium sp. HMSC063G07. Lineage (NCBI taxonomy): Bacteria > Bacillati > Actinomycetota > Actinomycetes > Micrococcales > Brevibacteriaceae > Brevibacterium > Brevibacterium sp. HMSC063G07. Next base: position 223,517 of record NZ_KV802363.1, on the reverse strand, counting down.
GCTGCGGTGTCGGCGTCGCCTCCGTCGCTGCCGGACATGCGGAAAATGCTCACGCTGATAATGATGATGCCGATGGCGATGAGAGCCAGGGCTGCGTAGACGACACCGCGCTTCTTCGCAGACTCAGCCTGGCTGCCCTGACTTTTCGCCGTGTTCGAGGTGTTGGATGATGTGCCGCTCTTTCCGGTGGCAGCGCCGCTGGTTGCAGCTGCAAGCGTCTCCGTGCCTTTTGCCGAAGTTCCGACCGATTCGGAAGCTCCGGCCGATGTCGAGGTGCCGCCGACTGCCGCTGTGCGTTTGTCTGCGGTGTGATGGGCGGGCGCTGTTGACTGTGCAGCCGGCTTTGTCTGGGTTGCAGACGCTTGGCCTTTGCCGTCGGAAGCCTGTGGTTTCTGGACCGGCTGCTTCGCGGTTTCAGCGTGTTGTTTTGCCTGTGCAGATTCTGCGAGACGGCGGGAGTGTTCCTGCAGGCGGCGTTCGTGGTCGTATTCGGCGCGCTGGCGGGCGTACTCTTGTTCGCGGGTTTGGAAAACGCCGCCCAAGAACCACGAACCGTCGCCGTCGTCTGCAAGCGGCTCTTCGGGTTCGTGGATGACCGGCATTGCCTGGGTGCTCGGCTCTGAGTCATCGCGGTGCACGATCGGCACCGTCAGGTTCGGGTCGTGCGCACTGGCGGTGCTTGCCGGGGAGTTCTCGGCCGTCCACTCCGGTTTGCCGGCCAGCTGGTCTGGTGACAGCGGAAAGCGGGTGGCCTTTGCCATTTTCATGCGGTCGTCGTAAGGAGTGACGCCCACGCCGCTGAGGCCGGCGGCGGCTCCGGAAACACCTGGACGAACGAGCCCGATACGAGCCCAGGCGTTGGCCATCTGCGCATCAGAAGCGCTGGCCTGGGGCTCGACTTCCTCCGGTTCCGGGTGGGCAGGGCCGGCGCTTTCGGCAAAGAGTTCGCTTTCGGTGCGTGAAAGCTGGGGCAGTTCGGTCAGCAGGCTCGTGTCCCACTTGTCCAGGTAGCGAACGATTTCGCTGGGGGAGCGCGGGCCGGGATCGGTGCCGCCGACAACACCGGAGATGAACACTTCGAGTTCGTCTGAAAGTTCGCTTGTAAAAGCCCCGACGGGTGTGATTCGACGGTTTTTGCGTCCGGCCGCGGGCAATCCCGCGCGGTCGTGGTCGCCAGGCCAGTGGCCGGTGAGAGCAGAGTAGAAGACGTTGATGATGTCCAGCGCGTCGCGGCGGGCTGCCCGGCTGGGTGTGAGCAGGTCGATTTCGAGGCTTTCGACAGCATCGGCAACTGCTGCATCTATGCCGACACCTCGGACAATCACTTCGCCTTCGGGGGTGACGGCAACCGATTCGGGCCCAAGCATCAGGTGGTGCAGGCCCCTTTTGTCAGCGTGGGTCAGTGCGGTTGCGACTTCCCCGATCACGGCCCGGGCCTGGTCGACGGACAGAGGACCGTTGGCGAGCATCTTCGACAGGGGTGTGCCGCCTGTGCGATCGCATACGATGTACACGAGGTCGTCCTGCATGCCGACGTCTTTGATAGCCGGAATGCGCGGATCAGCCAGCAGGGCCGCGCGATTGGCGGTGCTGAAGAGCCCGGCCGCGGTGTCTTCGCGGGCGGTGTACACGATGACGGGGGCGTCGAGAACGGCGTCGAGGCCGAGGTTGACCTGGCCGACTTCTGGATGGTCGGGAAGCCAGGGTCGGAGCACTTCAGATATGACGTAGCGGTCGGCGACGACTGTGCCGCGGTCTGCGCTTGTCAGCTGTCCCACCTCCCGTGTGTGCTATGGCTATCGATTCTAACCGGCATAGGCTGAAAACATGATCAGCGCCCGAGTTTGGCTCGCACCGTTGTTATGAGTGAGCGCAGCTCTGGAACGCGCAGCGCCCAGCAGATGCCGAAGTAGATGATCAGCATGAGCGTTCCGATGCCGGCGGCTGCGAGGAAGGCGGTCCCACGGCTTGCCCAGAAATCACCGAGTCTGCTCAGCAGGAAAGAGCCGATGACGCCGGACACCGCTGCTGCGAGGCCGAACTTGATGTGGGCGAACACGATCGTCTTGCCGCCGAGGTTGCCGATCTTCCTGTGCAACAGGATAAACGACAGCAGCATCGCGATGACGTAGCCGGTGCTCATGGACAGGCCGATGCCGGCGACGATCAGGTGGCGGGGCAGGACGAGAGCCGACATGATCACCCCGATGGAGGTCAGCACCACCTGGGGCAGATTGATCCAGAAAGGGGTTTTGGCGTCTTCGTAGGCGTAGAAGACTCGTTGGAGCAGATAGTTTGCGCTGAAGGGCACCAGCCCGATGATCATGGCGATGATGACCAGGCTGAGGGCTCGGGCCTGTTCGAAGCCCGCTCCGCCGACGACCATTGCGGCGGGCCCGGCCAGTGCGATGAAGGCGGCGGTGAAGAACATGTTGACCAGACCTACGAGGTTCACACCGGTGCGGAAGCTGTCTTTGACAGCGGGGGTGTCGCCGGCGGCGGCGTACTTCGACAGCGGTGTGAAGAGCGCTGTTGCCAGTGATACCGCGACGAGTGAGTGCGGCAGCATGAAGATCAGGTAGGAAACGGTGTATGCGGCGTTGGATGCGCTGACTTCGCCGCCCTGAGATGTGCCGAGGGCAGCCGCGCGCGAAATCACGAGGAAGCCCAGCTGGCCGACGACCAGCGCACCGAAGGTCCAACCGGCGACACGCGCGGCTGTTCCCAGTCCGACACCTCGGAAGTTGAAGCGGGGTGTGTAGCGAAAGCCCATTCGCCTAAGCGGCCAGATGAGTACCAGGGCCTGCGCGACCACGCCGAGGGTTGCGGATCCGGCCAGTACGACGATCATGGGGCCGGTCCATTCGCCCACGGGGTGCTGGCCTTCGGAGCCGGGACCGAACATCCAGATGAACACGAGCAGCCCGGCGATGGCCACTACGTTGTTCAGAACCGGCGCCCACATGTAGGGCCCGAAGGAAGAATTGGCGTTGAGCACCTGGCCGAGCATGGTGTACAGCCCGTAGAAGAACAGCTGGGGCAGACACCAGAAGGCGAAGGCGACGGCAAGTGAGGTCTGCTCGGGCGACCAGGTTGACGATGAATACAGCCAGATAAGTACGGGCGCCAGGGCTGTGGCGAGGATCGTGAGCCCACCCAGAAGCAGGATCGACAGGGTCAGCAGCCTGTCGGTGTAGTCCTTGCCTCCGTCGGGCTGTTCGGCGGCGCGGACGATCTGCGGGACGAGAACGGCGTTGAGCACACCGCCGGCCAGGAGCATGTACAGGTTGTTGGGGATTTTGTTGGCAACGTCGAAGGCGTCGGCCGCACCGCCGATTGTGACGCCGATGGCCACGGTCAGCAGCATGGTCTTGGCCAGCCCGAGGACGCGCGAGACGAGCGTCCCGGCTCCCATGATCGCGGAGGATTTGGCGAATGACGCTGCTTTCGATGTGCTCACAAAACTCCTCTTCGGCTGTGCGCTGTTGTCAGGCTGTGCGCTTCTGTGTGGTGGGTCGTGTGTCTGCGCTGTTGCTTAAGGGACCGAGGTGCCAGGTGCTGGTGCCACAAGCACAGCAGACTAGTCGTTTTGGCTTTCTGCTCGTGCCACGGCTGCTTCCAGTTGGCTCTGGGGGAGCTTAGGCCGTCCGCGGCGTACGGAGAAGTACAGGCCGACGATGAACACGATCGCCAGACCGGACCCGACGATTGCGGTGCCGATGTTCTCCCAGTCGGCGCGGACGCGCACGAACATCTGTTCGTCGGTGGGGATCACTGTGCCGTCTTCGGCTACCAGGTTGACGCGGCTGGGCACGTCGGCATTGGCGATGCCTTTGACGGGGACGGTGAAGCGAGCGTGTTCGCCGGGCCCGATTGTCTGTGTGGGGGAGGTTTCGGCCTGCAGCTGTGCCGTTTCGGGGCGCAGGTTGACGGCGAGTTTGGCGGTGCGGGTCGAATTGTTGTGCACCGTAATCGGGATTGTCGTTGATTCGCCGGTGACCAGAAGGACGGTTGATCCGCGTTCAATGCCAATGCGACCGCCGAAGCCCTCGGCGGCTTGGGATGCGCTTGCGACGCATTCGCCGAGATGCTTCGGCTGGTTCTTCCAGCCGACAGACGCGCAGGTCAGAAGCATGCGCGAATCGGCTGTGCGGGCTTCGCCCGGGTCGGCGAACAGCGAATCGAAGACGCCGATGTCTTTGTACAGGCCCGGCAGCGGTGCCATCGTAGGGGCCGGCAGGGTTGTCGTCTGAGCTGATTGGAAGGCTTCGCGGTCGGATTTATCGGTCTTTTCCAATTGGGGCAGGCTGATGGGATCCAGCCAGGGGAGGTCCTGTGGCATGGCGGCTAATTGTGCCCAGTCGGATTCTGCTGTGTGGCGCGGCAGGTTCATGAGGATGGAGCGCTGATCGAAGGGACGTTCGGCGGTGATTGCGGCGGTCAAAGCAATAACGCGGCTGATGTCTTCAGCTGACCTGGGCGACTGCGGGCTTGCCGCGGATGCTGCCTGCGTGCTGCTGTTTTTGCTGTCGGCAGGTCCTTCGTCCCCGGAGCTTGGCGGTGCGGTGATGCCGAGTGCCTGATTGAGGTGACGGTTGGTCACAAGCACGGGGATATTCGATCCGAGATCGTCAATGGTCAGCTGGGCCCGCGCATTCGCCGTGTGGGAGGCGCTGGTCGGCAGCTGGTCTTCGCTCAGCAGCACGGCATCGTGGCCGGTGGAGTGGAGCGTGTTGAGGGTCTTGCTGTCGGCTCCGGCCGCAGCCGGCCACGCGTAGCGAAGAATCCGGTTGCTGCCTTCGAGTTCTGGCACGGCTTCTGCTATCTGTCGGGAGGCGGCCTGTGCCAAATCGGCCAGTTTGGCTTCGCCGACGGCCCGGACGCTGCGCAGGTCTGCATCAGCGTAGGGCAGCGGGATGATGTCGTGTTTGGTCAGCTCTTCGCGGAACTCGCTCCAGAAGGCTTCGAGTTCTCTGTATTCGCCCGGTGCGGCTTCGCCGCTATCGCTTCCGCCGGTGGCTTCTGTCTGTTCGGAGTTCTGATGGGCTTCAAGGGTGCTGCTGATGCTCAGCAGCAGGCGGGGGTCGACGGCGATCGCAGCGTCCGGTGCCTTTTTCATCGCGTCAAGAAGGTCGCTGAGCTCCCCTCCGGCGGCGGCTTTTTCAAGCTCTTGGGGCACGTACTTCCCGTCGAGGCCGAAGCGGGTGATGGTGGCGGGGATGACCACCCCGAGCTGCGTTTGGTCGATTTTCGGTTCTGGGTACCACGTGGTGTAGGCGGTTGTCGGCTGTTCGAAGGCGCCGGCTTGTGTCGTCACGGCTGCGCGGATGCCGCGCGGGCCCCACGCGGACAGCGGGTCTTTGGCTGACAGCCCGAGCTTTGCAGCCGGGATTGTCACGCTGAAGCGGGCCGTGGTGTTGGCTTTGATGGTCTCAGGCAGCGGGCTGGCGGTGATGGGGTCATCGCCCGTTTCCGGTTTGAAGTCCGGGGCGATGCTCGTCAGCGACCGGTGGGGGTTGGGGCTGCGCGCCCACCCGTTGACGGCTTCGGCGGAATTGAGAATCTGGGAGGACATGCCCACCTGAAGCGTGGGCTGTTTCAGTTCCTTCTTTCCGCTGCGCACGTGTCCGGTGATGGACAGGGTGCCCTTGTCATCGAGCCACGGGGTGATCGAGGTGATCTCGATGCCGGGCTCTTTCGCACGGTTTGTGCCCTGTTCTTCTGCCGAGGCGGAGGTCTGCTCCTGCGCGGGTTGGGCCTGCGCTGGGGTGGGCAGGGGAGCGGTTCCCAGCAGGACTGTCAGGGCCGCTGCTGTCGCAGCGGCGATTGGGCGAATGATCTTCATGAGGGGTATCGAAGGAGTCGTCCGGCGGCGAGGGCAATGCGGCGTTCGTTGGCGAATGACAGCCGTTCGCTCAGATCAGCGTAGGGAACCCACTCGGCTGCCACCGCCTCGTGATCGGGGTCGTTCTCGACAGTGAGTTCCCCGCCCACCGCACGCAGCAGGAAGTGGTGAACAACTTTGTGGATGCGGAATCCGGCGGCGGAGAACCAGTAGTCGACGCTGCCCAGGGGTGCGATGACCTTGCCTTCGATGCCGGTTTCCTCAGCAACTTCGCGGCGGGCGGCCTGGGCTGCTGTTTCGTCGGCTTCCAGGTGGCCCTTCGGCAGGCACCACTCGAGCCTGCCGGCCCGGTTGATGCGGGCTATGACGGCGACCTCACGGCCGCGGGATGAGAAATCGACCACGAGCCCGCCGGCGGAGGTTTCCTCCACAGCCTGCGAGCGTGCCGGGAAGGGTCCCGGTTTGGGGAGCGGTCGAATCATGAGTTCTACCCTACCGTTCAGGTCTCCGCGGGTTCTGTGAGAGCGCGGGTACCCTTGTACGGGACAAAAAAGGAGGTCTGCGTGGACGCAGCGACAGCGCACTTTCGACTGGCTGAGGCACTCGAGAAACTGGACGATGTTCTCGGTCCTCTGGGCCGGACCTTCGCCGATGCCGGTTTTGAACTGGCTCTTGTGGGCGGTTCTGTGCGCGACGCTCTGCTGGGCCGGGACATGCCGGACCTCGATTTCACGACTGACGCCAGGCCGGATGACATTGTGCGGCTGATCCGAGACCTGGCGGACACGTGGTGGGATATCGGCAAGAAGTTCGGGACCATCGGGATGGTCAAAAAGGGTCGGCAGATTGAGATCACCACCTACCGTGCGGAAGCCTATGATTCCGAGTCCCGCAAGCCGGCAGTGGCGTTCGGAGACAACCTCGATGACGATCTTGTGCGCCGCGATTTCACTATCGGGGCGATGGCCGTTCGCCTGCCCGGAGGTGTTTTCGTCGATCCCTTTGGCGGGCTTGACGACCTGACCGCCGGGAAGATTCGCACTCCCGGAAAAGCGGAGGACTCCTTCAGCGACGACCCGCTGCGCATGATGCGCGCGGCCCGCTTCACTTCTCAGCTGGACTTCGAGCTCACCGATGACGTCCGTGAAGCCATGACCGATATGGCCGGGCGAATGGACATTGTGTCGGCCGAGCGGATCAAAGACGAACTGGTCAAGCTCATCTGCGGAAAAGCACCGTGGAAGGGCATTGACCTGCTTGTTGTCACGGGCCTTGCCGATGTTTTTCTGCCCGAGGTTGCGCGCCTGCGGGAAGAAAAGGACGAACACGGTCGCCACAAGGACGTCTACCGGCATTCGCTGACGGTGCTGCGCCAGGCCGTTGAACTCGAAGAGCGCTACGCCCGCAAGCAGGCCGAAGCAGATGCCGCGGCGGCAGAAGACGACGAAGCGGACGAACCGCTGCCGGCCGATTCGCAGCTGCGGATTTCGGTCCCGGATTTCACGGTTCGCTTTGCCGCTCTCATGCACGACATCGGCAAACCCGACACCCGCCGCTTTGAACCCAACGGCGCGGTCACCTTCTACCACCACGATGTTGTCGGCGCGAAGCTTGTGCGCAAGAGGATGCGCGCACTCGCCTTCGACAACGCAACCACCAAGCGGGTGGCCCGCCTGGTGGAGCTGCACCTGCGCTTCTACGGCTACGGCGACGCCGGCTGGACCGATTCTGCAGTCCGCCGCTACGTCACTGATGCCGGCGACCAGCTGACCCGCCTGCACATTCTCACCCGCAGCGACGTCACCACCCGCAACAGGCGCAAAGCAGACCGTTTGGCGCGGGCCTATGACGACCTTGAACGGCGTATCGAAAACCTGCAGCGTCAGGAAAAACTCGACGCCATCCGGCCTGACCTGGACGGACAGCAGATCATGCAGATTCTGGGCATCGCACCCGGGCCGGTTGTAGGCCGGGCGTACAAGCACATGTTGGAGCTGCGGATGGAGAACGGGCCAACCGATTTCGACACGGCCAAGGCTGCTCTGCTGGCCTGGTGGGCAGGACAGCCGGAAGCGGGCTAGTCTTAGACCTGGCAAAGAGGCCCAGATCACAGAAGGAGAACCCCATATGGGCGACGTCACCACCACTTTCCGCGAAGCTCGCGACACGCTTCTGCGGTATCGGACCGACCTCGAAGCAGCCCGCCGGGAATTCACCTGGCCGCGCTTTGAGGAGTTCAACTTCGCACTGGACTGGTTCGACCAGGTAGCTGACGGCAACGACAATCCCGCGCTGTGGATCGTCGAAGAAGACGGTCAGGAGAACATCTACTCCTATGACAAGCTGCGCCGTCGCTCCAACCAGGTGGCCAACTTCCTCCGCGAAGCCGGTGTGAAGCGCGGCGATCACGTCATGGTCATGCTCAACAACCAGGTTGAGCTGTGGGAGACCATGCTCGCCGGCATCAAACTCGGTGCTGTCCTGATGCCCACCACCGTGCAGCTGGGCCCCATCGATCTGCAGGACCGCGCCGACCGCGGCAAAGCGCAGTACGTCGTCGTCGAAGGCCCTTCGGCTTCGAAATTCGACGATGTCGCAGTCGACCTCAAGCGGATCGTCGTCGGCGGCGAACCCCAGCGCGAACAGGACCTCGCCTACGCAGACTCGACCGGCGCCTCGGAAGACTTCCAGGCTGACGGCGTGACAAAAGCCGACGACCTCCTGCTGCTGTACTTCACGTCCGGCACCACGTCGAAGGCGAAAATGGTCGCCCACACCCACACCTCGTACCCGGTGGGACACCTGTCGACCATGTACTGGATCGGCATGGAGCCCGGCGATATTCACCTCAACATCTCCTCACCCGGCTGGGCCAAGCACGCGTGGTCGAACCTGTTCACCCCGCTGATCGCAGAATCGTGCATCTTCATCTACAACTACGCACGCTTCGACGCGGCAGCGCTCATGAAGACCATGGAACGGGTCGGTGTCACCAGCTTCTGCGCTCCACCGACCGTGTGGCGCATGCTCATCCACGCCGATCTCAGCCTGCTGCCCACCCCGCCGCAGAAGACCATGTCCGCCGGCGAACCGCTGAACCCGGAAGTCATTTCGCGCGTTCGCGCCGAATGGGGCACCGACATCCGCGACGGCTTCGGCCAGACCGAAACCACGCTCATGGTGGGCAATTCCCCCGGCCAGGAAATGGTTCCCGGATCCATGGGCCGCCCGCTGCCCGGCTATGACATCGTGCTGCGCGACCCTGCCACCGGCGAACTCGGCGACGAAGGCGAAGTGTGCGCTGTTCTCGACCCGCGCCCGGTCGGCATCACCCAGGGCTACTGGGGCGACGAAGTCAAAACCGCAGAAGCCTTCTACGACGGCGTCTTCCACACCGGCGACGTCGCAGCGAAAGACGAAAACGGCTACATCACCTTCGTCGGCCGAGCCGACGACGTGTTCAAGGCAAGCGACTACCGATTGTCGCCGTTCGAACTCGAATCCGCACTCATCGAACACGAAGCGGTTGCCGAAGCTGCAGTCGTTCCATCACCGGACCCAGTGCGCCTGGCAGTGCCCAAGGCGTATGTCGTCCTCGCCCCGGGCTGGGAGCCCACTGCGGCCACCGCGGAATCGATTCTGAAGTTCTGCCGCGAAACGCTCGCACCCTATAAGCGCATCCGCCGCATTGAGTTCACGGAACTGCCCAAGACCATTTCCGGAAAAATCCGCCGTGTTGAGCTGCGCACCCGCGAACTCGAACTCCACCCCGAATTCGGCGAAGCCACCGTCACCGCTCAGGAATGGGCAGACACGGACTTTCCCGGACTCAAAGGCTGAACCGCCTCTACTGAAGAACCCTGAACCGCCGGGCGTGACAGCGCTCGTGTGATCAGATCAGTGCCGACGGCCGGTGCCCTGCGCACCGGCCGTCGGCTTTGCCACTCGGGCAGCACCCGGGTGAGACGCTAGCGGCAGCCGGCGGCGCCTCGTGATTGAGATGCGTCACAGAAGAAGACACGGCAGAATGAAATTCGGCACATTTTTAGGACGACTCACAGTGAACTGTGGTTGACTGAAATGATTTGATTTGTCGTATTGGGGGAAAACTGTGTCCACTGCTCAGCGAAAGGCAGCGGCAAAGAGTTCCAGTGCCAGCCGCTTCCTCAACTATCCGAGGAGGAACAAACAGGGCTGGACGCGATGGCTGCCGTCCGCTCGCCTGTGGGGCCTCGGCCTGCTCGGTGCACTCCTGCTGGCAATTGCCGGCTTCACCGTCGGCTACGCGCTCACACCCATCCCAGAGCCGAACGCGCAGGCCGCAGGTCAGACCTCGTACGTCTACTACAAGGGCGGTGACGATGTCATCGGCACCTTCAAGGACCAAAACCGCAAGATCCTCAAACCCGACGAGATCTCGCCGAACATGGCGCACGCTGCCCAGGCCGCCGAAGACAAGAGCTTCTACGAAAACCGCGGCATTTCGATCAAGGGCATCTTCCGCGCCGCGGTCGGCATCGTCACCAACGACTACGCCGGCGGTGGTTCGTCAATCACCCAGCAGTACGTCAAGAACTACTACCTGACGAACGAATTCTCCTTAAAGCGCAAGGTCAAGGAGATGTTCATCGCCATCAAGCTGGACCAGGAACTGTCCAAGGACCAGATTATGGCGAACTACCTCAACACCATCTACCTGGGCCGTCGTGCCTATGGAGTAGAGGTGGCCTCACAGTCCTACTTCGACAAGGACGCCAAGGACCTCACGGTCGAAGAAGCTGCGGCATTCGCAGCGATGATCCAGACGCCTGGGGCAAAAGACCCGGCCGAAGATCCCTCGCGCCTGCAGGAGCGCTTCGACTACGTGATCGACAATATGGTCGACCTGGAGTACTTGACGCAGGAAGAAGCCGACAAGATGGAACTGCCCAAGTTCCACAAACCCAAATCAGACAATGAACGCAAGGGTCAAACCGGCTATCTGATGGATTCGGTGCGCCACGAACTGAAGACCAACGCTGGTCTCACCGACGAACAGATTGACCGCGGCGGACTGCAGATCCACACCGGAATCGACAAGAAGATGATGAAGTCGGCGGTCGAATCCGTGGAAGACCTGCCGAAACTCAAATCCGGGATGCACGTAGGGCTGTCCTCGGTGGACCCCAAGACCGGCCAAATCCGTGCGATCTACGGCGGCAAGAACTACTTCAAGCGGATGCACAACTCATCCACGCAGGACACCGCGCAAGCCGGTTCGACGTTCAAACCGTTCACCCTGGTGGCGGGCCTGGAAAACGGCTTCCGGCTCAATGACTCGTTCACCGGTTCGCCGCAGACCTTCCAGCTGCCCGGCGGGGGTACATGGGCGCCGCAGAACTACGGCGGCAAGACCTACGGCCAGGTCACACTGCTGAAGGCAACCCAGAACTCGATCAACACCGCCTACGCCCAGCTCAACATCGACGTGGGACCGGAGAAGACCAAGGACGTCGCCGTGCGCGCCGGGCTGCCGGAGGACACGCAGGGCCTGGACTCCAACGCCTCGAACGTGCTCGGCACCGCCAGCCCCACTACGCTGCAGATGGCCAGCGCGTTTGCGACCTTCGCCGCTGAGGGTGTTCACCGCACACCGCACTTTGTGGTCAAAACGGTCGACCCCGACGGCGAAACGATCTACGAGGCCGAAAATGAGGGCGAAAAGAAGTTCGACAAGAACGTCATGGCCGAGACCACCTACGCGCTGACCCAGGTGGTGCAGGGAGGTTCCGCCAGCTACGCCTCGAACCTGGGCCGCCCTGTTGCCGGAAAGACGGGTACTTCAAACGATTCGAAGTCGGCCTGGTTCGTCGGCTACACCCCGCAGCTGGCGACAGCCGTGTCGATCTTCCGGTATGACGACAAGGGTGTTCCCATCGACATCGGGTCCTATGGCGGACGCGGGTCGATTACCGGTGGTTCGTACCCCACGATCGCGTGGACGAAATACATGCAGGGGGCTATGAAGGGCATGGATGTCGAGCAGTTCCCCGAGCGGGGCGAACTTCCGAATGTCCAAAAGCCGGAGAACAAGAGCGGCGGTTCGCGCGAAGTTCCCCAACAGCCGCGCAATACCGAGCGCCCGCGGACCGGACCTCGGGACGAAGGCGGCAGCGAAAAACAGCCGAAGGAAACCAAGGCTCCGGAAATCAACAACCCGGACGAAGAGTCCAGTCCCGAAAAGGGCCGACAGCTGGAACGCCCAACCGAGCTGCCGGACGATATCGAAAAGCGGAACCCGCAGGACCCCAAGGAGCGCGAGCAGCCGCAACCGGAGCAGCCCAAGAAGGAGAAGCGCAAGAAGGACGACCCGCCGAAGAACCCCAACCCGGATTCGCAGGGTGGCAACTGACCCGTGCGCTCACCGGCTGATGTCGCAGCGCCCCTGCTCGGGGGAGGTCGGGGAAAGTTCCTCGGCGCCCCCGGCAGGGCGTATCTGCGTTTTCAGGGTGCAGCGGCGATTGCCCTGCTGGGGTGCGTGGGCCTGGCCGGCATTCTGCGTCAGGTGCCGTGTATTGCCGCAGGGTGGGGCATGCCGCATGCCTCCTACCGCATGTGTGCGTCGCCTATCGCCAACGGACTGCTGGGCACCGAGTGGCCGCAAGCGCCGGGCCGCACTGGCACTGCGCTGACCGGACCTGCTGCCGAGTGGTTCGTATTCGGATTCGGCGCCGCTTTCTCCCCGACAGTGAGCATGGCGATTCTGCTGGTTCTCAACTTCGCTGCGTTTCTGCTGGCGGGCATGGCCCTTCTGCGGCTGCTGGGGGACCGGTCGTGGTTTGCCGTGTTTGCGCTGTCGCCCGTGGTGTTCTTTTCCATTGGGCAGTCGCTTGACCCGGTGGGACTTGCTCTGGCCCTGTGGGCACTCGTGCTGGTTGGGGAAGGCCGTGTGGCGGATGCCGAGGGGCCGTCTGGCAAGGGGCACTCTGCGAAAGGGCCGGAGCGCAAGCCGCTGGCGCCTCTGGCGGTGGTGGCGATCATGTTCGCTCTGGCCGCTGTCATCAGCCCGCTGGCTGTTGTCGTGGTCATCGGATGGTGCATTTCCGCGATGCTGCGCGGCTTCACACAGTCGGCTCTGACCGTCACGGGACTGTTCATGGTTGCCCTGGGGGCGCTGGTAGTGGTCGACGGCAGGATCATCGGGCGAATCCAGGTGTGGCTGACCGACGGCATTGACCGCGGCTCGCTCTACTCGCTGGCGGCCTACTGTGTTGAGAGTGCAGTTCTCAACACGTCGGCGCTGATCGTGTTCATTGCGGCGGTGGCGATCGCGGCTCTTGTGCTCTTCCTGCGTGGAGGCACCCGCGCCGACCCCTTGTCGATAACAGCGATGCTGTTGGCAGCGGCACTGTTGACGGCGCCTCGTGCCGGTGTGGGGGAGGCCCTGTGGCTGGTGCCGTTTGCAGCGGCAGCCGTGCACAGCCTCGTCCTGCATTTCTTCTGGATGCTGTCCGAGGCCGCGCTGTTCATCGCGGTCAACCTGTCAGACGCCGATGCAATCGACCCCGGCAAGGGGCTCGCACCGGGATGGCTGTTTGTATTCACGGCGCTGCGCTGGATGGCAATCGCAGGCCTGTTGGTGTGGCTGCTTGCCGCAAAGTGGCGCAAAATCAGAGTCAACGACTAAGATGGAACGGCTTGTGTCATGGGCTCAGTGTAGAACTGGGCTATGACGGAAGCACTGCACATACCCTCCTGCCATGGAAAGACCATGGCCGCTTCAGACCAAAGGAGGTGGGTTACACGTGCGTAAGTACGAGCTCATGCTCATTCTGGAACCGGAACTCGAAGAGCGTTCCGTGGACTCCACTGTTGAAAACCTGCTCAAGGTCGTTGCCGCTGACGGCGGAACGGTCGACAACGTGGACGTGTGGGGCCGCCGTCGCTTCGCCTACGAAATCAACAAGAAGACCGAAGGCTACTACGTAGTCGTCGACTTCACCGCGAAGCCGGAAACCTCACACGAACTCGACCGCCAGCTCGGCCTCAACGAGGCTGTTCTGCGCACCAAGATCCTTCGTCCCGAAGCTCAGTAATCACTTTCGAACAACAGACAGCGTTCAGCTAAGGAGTCAGAATGGCCGGAGATCCAGTAATCACACTCGTCGGCAACCTCACCTCGGACCCTGAACTTCGGTTCACGCCCAACGGTGCTGCGGTTGCCAACTTCACGGTCGCTTCGACTCCTCGCATGTTCGACCGCAAAGCCGGCGAATTCCGCGACGGTGAAACCCTCTTCATGCGCTGCTCCCTGTGGCGCGATGCCGCTGAAAACGTAGCTGAATCACTCAGCCGCGGCACCCGCGTGATCGTTCAGGGACGGCTGAAGTCGCGTTCTTTCGACACGAAGGAAGGCGAGCGTCGCACCGTTATGGAACTCGACGTCGACGAAATCGGCCCCAGCCTGCGCTTCGCAAAAGCACAGGTGTCCAAGGTCGAACGCTCTGGTGGATTCCAGGGCGGCGGTCAGCAAGGCGGTTATGGCGGCGGTCAGGGCTATGGCGGCCAGCAGACCGGCGGCGGTTGGGGCCAGCAGGGCGGACAGCCCGGTGGTGGCCAGGGCGGCTACGGCGGTGGTCAGCAAGGCGGCTTCGGCGGCCAGCAGAATGACCCCTGGGCCGCATCCGATCCCAACCAGAATCAGGGCGGTGGCGGCTGGGGAAGCCCCACTGAAAGCGAACCCCCGTTCTGATCCGCTGCTTGACTTCTAGCGTTTAGCTTCTGCGCCGTCTGTTTCGACGCATATTTTCAACAGGAGTTTAAAAATGGCAAAGCCGGAAATCCGGAAGCCGGTGAAGAAGAAGGCCAACCCGCTGGGTGCGGGTGAGACCTCCTACATCGACTACAAAGACACTGCAACTCTGCGTAAGTTCATCTCCGACCGCGGCAAGATCCGTGCTCGCCGCGTCACGGGTGTGACTGTGCAGGAACAGCGCAAGATCGCCAAGGCCGTTAAGAACGCCCGCGAAATGGCGCTGCTGCCCTACACGAGCTCAGCTCGCTGATCGGAGGGGTAACGAAAATGGCAAACATCAAACTCATCCTGAATCAGGAAGTTGACCGCCTCGGCGCTGCTGGTGACGTCGTCACCGTTCGCGCTGGCTACGCTCGCAACCTGCTTCTGCCCCGCGGTTGGGCTCAGCCCTGGACCGCAGGTGCCGAAAAGCAGGTTGAAGCACTGCGCAAGGCACGTCAGGCTCGTCAGATTGCTGACCGCGAAGAGGCAATCGCCCTCAAGGAAAAGCTTGAGGCGACCACCGCTCGCATCGAAATGAAGGCAGGCAAGGGCGGCCGTCTGTTCGGTGCCGTCACAACCACCGCAGTTGCTGACGCACTGAAGGAAGCCGTCGGTCACGAATTCGACCGCCGTCAGATCGCCCTGCCCAAGCACATCAAGGAGGCCGGTTCCTACACCGCGACCGTCCGCGTGCACGACGAAATCACCGCGAACGCCAAGTTCGACGTGATCGGCAAGGCCTGATTTTCAGGTTTTTCAGCCGGGTGGGCCGGAGCACTTGGCCTTAACGGCTTGCCCTAGCCTGCTGGCTTAAGGCAGAAGCCGGGATTGACACCGTTGGGTGTTGGTCCCGGCTTTTGCGTTGAATGCGGTTGGTGGGTTGGGTTTGGGCTGGTTGGTGTGGCGCTGCTGGGCTGCATCTGCGGTTTAATGCGGTTTTGCGCGTTAAAGCGCTGCATTAGCGCGTGACTTTGCATTACTGCGTGAGTCTGGCCGTCGGAAGGGCCGCCACCACCGCCCGCAAGCCCGCCAAACGCCCACTACTCGGACACTTGCGCACACCAAGGCGTGATGTCTGCCACAATGAGCCGGTTAACAGAAAAGGGAAGGGCAACTATGAGCACTCCGTCTGCAGCGCAGAGCCGAAGGGCCGCACTGGGTTCATTCGTCGGCGCGGTTGTCGAATGGTACGACTTTCTGCTGTACGGTTTGGTCGCGGCAACTGTGCTGGGGCAGGTGTTCTTCCCCGAATCAAGTCCCATCGCATCGCGCCTGGCGGCCTTCGCAACACTGGGCGTGGGCTTCCTGTTCAGGCCTTTGGGCGGCATCATCTTCGGCCACTTCGGTGACCGTATTGGCCGTAAGCGGATGCTCGTGTGGACCATGACCATCATGGGTGTTGCGACTGCTCTCATCGGCCTTCTGCCTACGTATGCGCAGATCGGCTGGGTGGCTCCGCTGCTGCTGGTGGTTTTGCGCTGCGTGCAGGGCATGGCTGTTGGCGGTGAGTGGGGTGGCGCGGCGATGCTCGCCGTTGAAAACGCTCCGCGGGGTCTGCGTGCACTGTTTTCATCAGGTGTGCAGATTGGCTATTCGGTGGGTCTGCTCCTGTCGACTGCGGCGGTGTCGATTCTCAACAGCGTCCTGTCTGACGAGGCGTTCACGGCATGGGGCTGGCGCATTCCGTTCATCTTCAGCGCTCTGCTGGTGGCTTTGGGCCTGTGGGTCCGCGCGGGTGTTGAAGAGTCCCAAGAGTTCATCCAGGTCGAAAAGCGCCTGCAGCAGGAGGACGAACCTAAGCGTTTGCCGCTGCTGGAGGCGGTGCGCCGCTACCCGGCCCAGCTGGTGCAGATCATCGGTCTGCGGTTCATCGAACTGTTCTCGATGTACGTTGTGACAACCTTCGCGCTGGCCTTCGCGGTCGACAACTTGGGCTTTGAGCGCCAGACCATGCTCAACGTCAATCTGTTCGTTGGCGGTTTGGGCATTCTGACGATCCCGCTGTTTGCCTACCTCGCCGACAGGTTCGGCCGAATGCGCGTGTACCTGTTCGGTGTGGTTGTCGGTGCAATCTTCGCGTTCCCGTTCTTCTTCGCCCTGGATAAGGGTGCGTTCATCGGCATTGTCATCTGCGCGATCATCCTGGTGAATATCGCCCACGATGCTGTGGTCGCTGTCCAGCAGCCGCTGTTCGCGTCAATGTTCCCGGCTGAGTTCCGCTACTCCGGTGCTGGCACCGCTTACCAGGTGGCGGCTGCGATTGCCGGTGGTTTCACGCCGTTTGTTGCCACCTGGTTGGTCGCCCTGGGCAATGGTTCGTGGCTTGGTGTGGCGATCTACCTGTTGGGCGGCTGCCTCATCTCGGGGCTGTGCGGCATTTGGGTTGCGCGCACGCACCGTGAAGTTGACTGAGTGGCTGACCGGTGCCGGCCAGATGAATAACGAGGTGCCGCTGCCCGGTTTCTGAACCTCCCCCTCGTGAGGGGGCGTAGCCTGGGAGTGACCTGCCGGTGTCGTTGGGAAGTGGAATGCGGCGGATATGACTGTGACTGCGCCGATCGTTGTCGCGTTGATCCTGGCTTTGCTTGTTGGGGTGACGATTGGGCTGTTCGGCGGTGGGGGTGGGATTCTCACGCTGCCGATCCTGACCTATGCGGCGGGTTTCCCAACG
This sequence comes from Brevibacterium sp. HMSC063G07, assembly GCF_001810665.1. Classification (NCBI taxonomy): domain Bacteria; kingdom Bacillati; phylum Actinomycetota; class Actinomycetes; order Micrococcales; family Brevibacteriaceae; genus Brevibacterium; species Brevibacterium sp. HMSC063G07. Next base: position 206,225 of record NZ_KV802363.1, on the reverse strand, counting down.
GAGCAGGCGATTGCGATGTCGTTGTTCATTGTGGGAACAACGTCGCTGATCAGCGCGGTGCGGCATGCGTTCAGCCATCGGGTGCAGTGGAAGATCGGGACGGCTTTTGCGCTCGGTTCGATGCTGGGTTCGTTTTTCGGCGGGAAGCTGTCGGGGTACCTGCCGGGGACTGTGCTCATGCTGATCTTCGGGACTGTGATGTTCGCTGCTGGTGTCGGCATGATTCGCCGCCGTCGAGGTGACACTGTTGAACGCCGTCCAAAGGTGTGGCTGGTGGTTGTGCTGGGCACGATGATCGGTGTGATTGCCGGTCTGGTCGGTGCTGGGGGAGGGTTCCTCATTGTGCCAGCGCTCGCCCTGGTGGGCGGTTTGGGTATGAACTTTGCGGTGGCCACGAGTGTGTACATCATTGCGCTGCAGTCAGCGGCCGGTCTGCTGGGTCATGTGGGGCAGACGGAGATCCCGTGGGTGTTCACGCTGGTGTTCACGGGACTGTCGATTGTGGGTTCGATGATCGGGGCATCGTTCATCGGCAACGTGCCCGAAAAGAAGCTCAAGAAGGGCTTTGGAGTGTTCGTCCTGGCCATGGCGGTGTTCGTGCTGGGCGAGCAGATTCTGTCGGCGGTCTAACTTATGTCAGTGCCTGCGGCTACTGTGTGAGCATGAGCACATCAATCCGTGTAGTCGGGGCAGTCATTCACCGTGAACGCCAAGTCTTGGCGTGTCGGCGGAAACCGGAAAAGTCTGCCGGTGGGCGGTGGGAATTCCCTGGTGGAAAGGTCGAGCTCGGAGAAGACCCTCGGGTGGCTCTAGCGCGCGAACTCAAGGAAGAGCTCGGATTGACCGATGCGGTAGTCGGCGACCTCGTCACACGCGAAGTGACCCCTGTCGGCACCAATAACATCGACCTTGCCTGCTACTGGGTGACAACCTCAGCAGATATTTCTTCGAGCACGGACCACGATGCTTTTCAGTGGCTGGCGCCCGAAGAATTTGCGACTGTCACGTGGGCAAAGCCCGATCTTCCCGCTTTGCGAACAATTGAACAGAACGGGTTCCCGGTGGAAGGCCAGTCATGAACGTTCCGGAACTACAGCCAGGCCTGTACGAAAGCCTTGTGACCACGGGGCTTGAGCGTGTTCTGCAAGAACATGAAGACGAGCTTAGAAACGCTGTGCACAATATCGATGAAGCTGACCTTCCGCACGTTTTGTCCCGCTATGTTGCGCAGCACGTGGAACAGGAACTAAAGGCACTGAAGACAACGGAGCAGCGTGTTGAGTTCGTGAACGCCATCCTCGCGAGCATTCGGTCGCTACCACAGGACGGCCAGCTGTCTACGAATCACAAACCTAGGCAGTTGCGAGGTGTGGCCCGGCCTCCTCATGCACTACCTAATCCGCCGAGCACGCCTTTGTCGGATGTCGCACTTCTTACCAACGCTAAGGGCGATCCACAGCTTGGGCCCGAAATCAGGCTCGAAATGCAGAGTGCAGATCGGGTCGACGTCATCATGTCGTTCATCAAGTGGTCCGGTATCCGTGTTCTTGAAGACCAACTGCTTGATCTGCGGCGTAGAGGAGTGCCGGTTCGCGTACTCACAACCACCTATATGGGTGCCACCGAAAAGAAGGCGCTCGACTTCCTGGTCAACAAATGTGGGGCCGAAGTCCACATCAGCTACGACAACAAGACAACCCGGCTGCATGCCAAGGCATGGGTCTTTCATCGGAAAACTGGTTACGACACCGCGTACATCGGAAGCTCAAACCTGAGCCATGCGGCAATGGTCGACGGTCTGGAATGGAATGTTCGTGCCTCGCGAGTACAGACACCGGAACTCGTCGAAAAGTTCGAAACGACTTTCGAAAGCTACTGGCAGTCGCCGATGTTCGAACCATATGGCCCAGAAGCTGACGGTGAGCGGCTCGAAAAGGCGCTCAACGAAAGTTCAACGAACAAAACCCCGGTTTCGTTGTTGGCCAGTTCGCTCGACGTTCGGCCCTACCCTCACCAGGCCATCATCCTGGATGACCTCCAACACGAACGCCAAGTTCTAGGCATCCACAAGAACCTCGTGGTCGCTGCAACTGGTACTGGTAAAACCGTGGTTGCAGCACTGGATTACCGCAGACAGTGCGAAGACACCGACGGGCCGCGTCCGCGCTTGCTGTTCATTGCTCATAGGCAAGAAATTCTTGAACAATCCCTACGAACGTTCCGCGATGTCCTAGGCGACGGTTCCTTCGGTGAACTTTTCTGCAGCGGGTACCTACCAACCACATGGGACCACGTGTTCGCGTCGATTCAGTCGTTCTCAAAAGAAGAACAGCTCTCTCGCTTCGACCCAGGCCATTTTGATGTCATCATCATCGACGAATTCCACCACGGGTCGGCAGTTTCGTACAGCAGGCTCATTAGCCACTTCACTGAGTACCGCGAATTTCTAGGCCTCACCGCGACCCCCGAAAGGGCGGACGGGCAAAACATCGTTGCGCACTATTTCGGCGGCCGCATCGCTAGCGAACTCAGACTGTGGACAGCGCTCGACAACGACCTCCTGGTGCCGTTCCACTACTTCGGAGTCGCTGATGGTGTCGATGTTTCTCGCGTCCAGTTCACGGCCGGCGGATACAGCGTTGCCGGCCTGAACAAGGTATACACGGGCAATGACGCCCGCGCACGGAAGATCATTGCGGCAACTAACGACATCGTCTCTGACCCGAGCACCATGAAAGCTTTGGGCTTCTGTGTGTCTGTAGAACATGCCGAGTACATGGCGCGAGTCTTTAACGAAGCTGGAATCCCATCCGAAGCGGTCACCGGACATACGGATCCGACTATTCGGGCTGAAGCGATCGACAAACTTGCTCATGGCGAACTCAATTGCCTCATGGCTGTCGACGTCTTCAACGAAGGCTTCGACCTTCCCGCGATCGACACCATCCTCATGATGCGCCCAACCCAGTCGGCCACCATCTTTATTCAGCAGCTGGGCCGCGGACTGCGCCGAACTCAAGGTAAATCTGTCCTCACGGTCCTCGATTTCGTCGGTCATCAGCACAAGGACTTCCGATTCGACATCAAACTACGTGCTCTCACGGGTCAAGGGCGAAAAAGCCTTCAGCACTCAGCCAAGGAAGGGTTCCCATTCCTGCCGGCGGGATCGCAGATCGTGCTCGACTCAGTGGTCCGGGAAGAGGTTGTGAACAACCTCAAGAGTCAGTTGGACATGAAGATCGGTGCCTTCCTGGTGGATGTTCACGAACACTCTTCGGAAATCGAAAGACAGCAAGGTCTGCGGTTGAAGGAGTACCTCGACCGGACGGATCGGGGTCTTTCGACTGTGTATAAAGCCAGCGCCAAACGCACGTACAAAGGTGTTTCTGGGCCTAACTCATGGAGGCAGTACGAAGCGTGGGCTAACACGCGACGCAGCTTTAACCCCAGTGTTGCCGAACAGCTTCTGCTTGAACGGATGCGCAGTTTCGTGCACGTTGATGACCCCGATCGGTTCCGCGGCTATCGTCGAATTCTGAACGCAGACGCCGTAACACCCGAGCTTGCGCGGGACCCGCTGGCAATCATGCTCTATTACTCGTTCTGGCCAAGCGGGCATTCGGAGGGCATCGAAGTAGGCCTCGAACGACTCCTGCGGGCGGACTATGTGCGTGACGAACTGGATCAGATCATTGAGTTCCAAGAGTCCCGTTCGCGGGTAGTGCCACAACCCTTAAGTGGTGGTCTGGAAACTCAACCGGTACGCAGTCACGCAACCTACTCACGCGAAGAACTGCTTGCGGGCCTTGGAGTGGGGTCAATAAACAGTGAAAAACCCGGCAGCATTCGTGAAGGCGTCAAATGGGTGCCCGAACTGAAAACCGACATCCTTCTGGTGACTTTGAACAAGTCGGCAGCTGACTATTCGCCAAGCACCATGTACCGCGACTACGCATTGACGGAAACGCTCTTCCACTGGGAATCGCAAAGCCTGACGCGGGCGGAATCAGCTACCGGACAGAGGTACATCAACCACGAACGCGATGGTTCAAACGTCGTGCTGTTTGTGCGTGAATCCAAGGTCGGTGAGATCGGCACCGAACCGTACACCTGCCTGGGTAATGCGCGGTACGTCAGTCACGAGGGCGAAAAACCCATGCAGATCGTGTGGGAACTTGAACGACCAATGCCAGCGCGGCTCTATGAGATCGCTAAGGCCGTTCAATAGGCTTTATGGAGGCGGCACTCACCCCCAGTAGATGAGCGGTCCAGCGCTCGCCTGCATCTCACCTGCCGTTTCTAATACAGGCGCCAAACAGTGACCACCAGTGCGGGTCACTTGGTCAAATGCGCTGCCAATCCGGCCATGACAGCCGTCTGTCGGGGCAGTCCGCTTACGGTGATGTGCTCGTGCCGGGCGTGCGGCCCGGCACCGATACCGCCAAGGCCGTCGATCACCGGAAGCCCCAAGGCTGCAATGAAATTGCCATCGCTAGCTCCGCCTACGGGCTTTGTCGAAATCGTGCTGCCCAGCTCATTGCCGATCGCTTCGACGACAGCGACCAGCTCGTTGACCCGCTCACTCGGGTTCATCGGCGGGCGATTGCGATCAATCTCGGTTGTGACGGTGCAGCGGCTGTCGTATGGCGAAAGATCTTCCAGCTCCGCTACAACACGGTCTTCTTCATCAGCGTCCTGTATGCGAACGTCAACTTCACACCGTGCTGTACCGGCAACAACATTCCTGCCGGAACCGCCGTTGATGATCCCAACATTGATGGTCGTTCCCTTTTCCGGGTCCGCAAGGTCCGCAACTCGGCCAACAAGCCGGGCGAGTTCATGGATCGCGCTTGCGCCCTTTTCTGGATCGAGGCCAGCATGCGATTCGACTCCCTGAACCGTGATGTCGGCCATCACCGTTCCCTTTCGCTGTACCTTGATATCCCCTCCGGCGCTTGGCTCAGCAATCAAGGTCAGAAGGCTTTCGGATGCCGCATCTTCAATATGCTGACGGCTGGCAGTAGAGCCGATCTCTTCATCGCCGGTCAGCAGCAGGCGGATTGCAGGATGCGGTATCGCCAATTCCCGCAGCGCGGTGACCATCCATATGGTCTGCACAATTCCGGCTTTCATATCCAGAACGCCCGGGCCGGTCAGAACGTCGCCCTTACGGGTCAGCGGCCAATCAGCAAGTGTGCCTTCTGGCCAAACAGTGTCGTAGTGGCAGACTGACAGCAACGTGCCCTCAACGCCGGGCGACCCTTCCCATGTGAGATCAAGGACGTCACCCCGATCCCCGCCATTGTGGAGCTGGCGTTTGGCTGGCGTGCCAAGGCGCTGCTCGACAAAAGGCTCAAATTCCCGGAGAAATCTGTCCAAAAGTCGACGATCGCTGCTCGGTGTTTCGAGACTGACAAGCCGGTCGAGGTCATCGAGGACAGCTTCGATGTTCTTTTCGACAAAATCATGCACTGCACGTACGTGCGACATAGAGCTATCTCCTTTCACAGGCAGCGAAGATCAGCGAACCGGCACACCGGGGCCCAGCGGCAGGCCGAGGGCATACCAGAGGGCGAAGAAGGCAAACCAGCCCACGAGCATCGCCACAGACAGCGGCAAGGTCAGAGAAAGCAGAGTGCCGATCCGGGCGCGCGAATAGTACTGCTGTACATAGCCGAGCGCCAAGGCGAAGTACGGGCTCATGGGGCTGATGATATTGGTCGGCGAATCGCCGATGCGGAACAGCATCTGAGTGACTTCGGGCGACACGTCCAACAGCATAAACATGGGGACGATAACCGGGGCCATCAGCGCGTACTGCGCGGATCCGCTTGTGATCAGCAGATTCAGCAGCGCCACCAGAAGCACCAGCCCGGCGAACATCACCAGGGTCGGCATCTGTGCTTGCTGCAGAAGTTCAGACGCCTTGATCGCAATGATCGGCCCAATATTCGACCATTTGAAATAGGCCACGAACTGCGCCGCCGCAAAGAACAGAACCATGACGGGCGCCAGGGAAAGAAGTCCCTTGCCCATCATCTCCGGAATGTCCTGCGCTTTGGTGATGGAACGAGTCACAAGACCGTAGACCACACCAACAACCGCGAACATCAGCGCGATAGGCACAACGATGGCGCTCAGCAGCGGACTGTCGAGGACTCCCTCCTCCCCTTGGAAAATGGAATTCGGCCACAGGAGGGCGGCAAGGTAGAGCGCGAGGAAGACGAAGCCGACGATGAAGGCCAGGATGACTCCGCGCTTCTCAGCCGGGCTAAGACGGAACTCATCAGCTGAGGCAGCCTCTTCGTCAGGCTCGTCATCGATCATGTCCTTTGTGGTTCGAACCAGCAGCAGCTCAGTGACCAGTGTGACGATCAGAGCAAGGACGATCGCAGAAGCTATTGAGAAGAAATAGTTGGCGACGGGCGAAACGGTGACGGATTCGTCGATCAGCTGAGCGGCACTGGTGGAAAGCCCAGCCAGAATTGCGTCAGTGGCGGTGACGAGCAGCGAAGCGTTGAAGCCGGCACTGCACGACCCGAATGCCACAACCGCGCCCAGCACAGGTGAACGTCCCGCTGTCTTAAACGTGACGGCGCCAAGCGGAATGAGCACGACGTAGACAGCATCGGAGGCGACCGAACCAGTGACCCCGGCGAGGGCAAGAACGAATGTCAGCCACTTCGGCGAGACCCTGGCGACCACGCCGCGGATGGAAGCGGAGATCAGGCCGGACTGTTCTGCGACTGCCACTCCGAGCATCACAATGATGATCAGGCCAAGGGGAGGGAAGCCGGTGAAGTTCGGCACGGCTTCCGTGATCATCTTGTTGATGCCGTCAGGGCTGAGCAGGTTGACGACGGCGACTTCCTTGTTGTCGGCCGGTGAAACCGCGCTGACTCCCAGCTTCGAAAGAAGGGCGCTCAGCAGAAGGGTGATGACCGCAAGCCCGGCGAAGAGCCAGAAGGGGTGGGGCAGTTTGTTGCCGGCCCGCTCGATCCCAGTCAGTAGATTGACAAGCCAAGTGCCGCGTTGCTTACCGGTGTCTGTCTGTGCTGATGACGACATCGTATTCCTTCGCTTTGGCGGACGGATTGCGGAAAGCCTACCGGAGCCGTTGGCCTGCTGCTAATGAACTGAAATATTCTTTCCGTTCAGTTGAAGCCTCCCTATGCCGCCGTTCACCCCAGCCAATCCCGTGCGCCAGCGCACTGTCCTTGCTAAGGTATCGGCCGTACGACAGGGGAGCGCCTCGGATCAAACGTAGAGATCCGAACAAGGGCGCTGAGAGTGCGATGCCGCAGACCCTCGAACCTGCCCGGTTAGCACCGGCGAAGGAAGTCGAGCACACTCTTGACCCCTCCTTGCCTTGAGGAGGACTCATGACACACAACAACCGTGTCCATACCGGACACCAAACCAACCCACACAACCCAACCACCTCGTCAGCACAGACGAAAAACCCACAGAGCACGCAGACAAAAACCAGCCTGCCCTGGCGGACCGTCGACATCATCGTCACCGTCGTCATCGCAGTAGCCGTCGGCGTCATCTTTTGGGGTGTCGCCGCCATATGGGGCGTTTTCGAACTCTGGACCGTCGCATTCCCACCGCTGGTCGGCCTGTTCGGCGGCATCTGGGTGCTCGCAGGCCCACTCGCAGGAATCATCGTCCGCAAACCCGGCGCCGCCCTCATCGCCGAAACACTCGCCGCAGCCGTCGAAGCCGTGCTGGGCTCCCACTTCGGTGCAACCGCCATCATCTCCGGCCTCCTGCAGGGCGCCGGCGCCGAAATCGTGTTCCTCGCCGTCCTCTACCGCAAATGGAACCTGCCCGTCATGCTCCTGTCCGGCCTCGGCGCAGGCATCGCACTGGTGGTCGGCGAAATCGTCATGTACTACGCCGAATGGGCTATGACATTCAAGGTCGTCTACGCCGTCTGCGGAATCGCATCCAGCATTATCATTTCCGGGTTGGGTGCATGGCTGCTGTGGAAGGCAATCGTGCCCACCGGCGCACTGTCAGCCTTCGCCTCCGGGCGGACGACAACCACACCCCGCCAGCACACAACCCCCAACCGCACATGAACTGAAAGACCCCGATGACCCACACCGCACACACCACGCCCACACGCAGCCTGAAATGGCGCACCGTTGACATCATCGTCGCGGCAGTACTCGCCGTGGCACTCGGTGCCGTGTACTTCGCGTGGACGTCCCTGCGGCCCATCATCGACGTCCCGTTCAACCTCGTGTTCCCACCCACCACGGGCCTGGTCGGCGGCCTCTACCTGCTGGCCGGGCCCGTGGGGGCACTCATCATCCGCAAACCCGGCGCCGCAATCGTGTGCGAACTCATCGCTGCAGCAACCGAAGCCCTCCTGGGTTCGGTCTTCGGTCCGGTCATCCTGTTCACCGGCCTGTGCCAGGGCATCATGACCGAACTCGTCTTCGCCCTGACCCGCTACCGCCGCTACACCCTCGGCATTTCCGTACTCGCAGGCCTCGCACCGGCCATTTCGGTGTCCATCACCGACAACATCTTCTGGAACGCCGGCTGGGCCTTCGAATGGCAGCTGGTCTTCGCCGCCTGCGCCCTGGTCTCAGGCCCCGTATTCGCCGGTCTGGGCGGCTGGTTCGTCTACCGCGCCATCCGCCGGACCGGAGTGCTGACCGGATTCGCATCCGGCACCGACCCGCGCCCGAGGCGCCGCCCACCTCACGCCGCCTCCTCACCCGAAGGTGCGGGTCACCGGGGGAGCCCCTCAGAAAGCGAAAGTCCCGCAGATTCGTGACCACCACCTCGTCATCCCGACCCGCGGCAGTGTCCGCCCGCGGGTTCACCTGGTACCACTCCGGCCGAGCCGAACCGGCCGTTTCCGACCTCGACCTTGAAATCCCAGCCGGCCAGAAAGTTCTGCTGGTCGGCGGTTCGGGTGCTGGAAAATCAACGTTCCTCCACGCCGTTGCCGGTGTTCTGCCCGATGAATCCGGCGAACAGTTCGGCGAACTCCTTGTTGACGGCCTCCCACCGGACCCCGCCCGAGGAATCTCCGGGCTTGTCCTGCAGGACCCCGATTCGCAGGTGATCCTCGCCGAAGTCGGCGACGACGTGGCCTTCGGCATGGCCAACGTCGGCATTCCCGCAGAGGAAATCGCCCGCCGAATCCCCGAAGCCCTCGACATTGTGGGCCTCGACGTGCCGCTGACTCACCCGACGGCAGCTCTGTCCGGCGGCCAGAAACAGCGCCTGGCCATCGCCGGGGTTGTCGCCATGCAGCCGGGCCTGCTGGTGCTTGACGAACCCACCGCCAACCTCGACCCGGCAGCCGTCGAATCCGTGCGCGACTCCATCATCGCCGCGCAAGAAGCCACGGGCGCGACCATGCTGATCGTCGAACACCGCCTGCCGGTGTGGACCGAGCACGTCGACCGGATTGTGGTTCTGGGCCCCGGCGGGGTGCTCGCCGATGGCAGCCCCAAACACATCCTGGCCGACAGCGCACTGCGCCCCACACTGGAAGCAGCCGGACTGTGGCTGCCCGATGCCGCCCTACCTGCCCCGTACGCGCCGACAACCGGCGAAACACTCATGACCGCCGACGGCCTGGGTGTCCAGCGCGAAAACAGCGAACCCGTCGCCGAACTGACCGCCGCCATTCACGCGGGTACAGCGCTCGCCCTCACCGGCCGTAACGGTGCAGGAAAATCAACCACAGCGCTCACCCTGGCAGGTCTGCTCAAACCCGCCTACGGCCAGCTTGCCGCAGCCCAGCAGCTGGCAACCCTAGGCGGCACCGTCCGCCCACCCAAACACAGCGACCCCTTCCGGTGGAGCTCCCGCGAACTTGTGCCCCGCATCGGCATGGTGTTCCAAGAACCCGAACACCAATTCCTGCGCGCCACCGTCCTGGACGAACTGCGGTTCGGCCCACAGCGAGCCGGCTGGGACCCCCAAGCAGCAGACGAACGCGCCGAACAGCTCCTGGCCGCGCTGCGCCTAGAACATCTGGCTGACATTCACCCGCAGCAGCTCTCCGGCGGTGAAAAGCGCCGCCTGTCAGTAGCCGCAATGCTCGCCGCCCGGCCGCGCATCCTCATCATCGACGAACCCACCTTCGGCCAAGACGCCCGCACGTGGCGAGCGCTCGCCGAACTGGTGATCGACGAACTGCGCGATGGCCAAGCGGTCGTCACGGTCAGCCACGACGAAGCCTTTATCAACACACTCGGGGCGGTGCGCTGTGAATTCGCCTGACCACAACACCACCGCCCAGCCAACCCCCACCCCCGGTGCAGGGACAGCGGGAAGCCCGGCGGCGCCTCGTGCCGTGATCCTGCCCAGGTCTGCAGCCCCCGTCCAGGTGGACCTGCTGGTGCCCATCCGCCGGCGCACCGCGTTTGTGCGCGCCAACCCGCTGTCGAAAATGGCGCTCGCGTTCATCCTCATGTGCGGTGTGCTGTTCAGCATCGACATCGTCAGCGCATCCGTAATGCTGGCCCTCCAGGTGCTCCTGCTGCCGCTGACGGGCTTGCGGATCGGCGCGATGCTCAAACGCCTGTGGTTCCTGCCCGGCGCGGCACTCATCGCCGCCTGGGCCACAACCATCCTGGCGGAGAAAACCGGCGACGTGCTGGTGCACATCGGCCCGCTGCTCATCACCACCGGATCGCTGGCATCCGGTACCGCCATCGGCGTCCGCGTGCTGGCGCTCGCCCTGCCCGGAGTGGCCATCGCATCGACCGTCGATCCCACCGACCTGGCCGACGCCCTGGTGCAGAAGCTGCACCTGCCGGAGCGGTTCGTCATGTCAGCGCTCGCCGCCACCCGCCTGGTCACGCTGTTCACTGCTGAATGGCAGACGCTGTCCTTTGCCCGCCGCGCCCGAGGTGTCGGCCCCGACACGCTCCTGCGCCGACTTGGGGGAGTGGTCCCGGTGGCATTCGCGCTGCTCGTCCAGGCGATCCGCCGCGGCACCCGCCTGGCGATGGCCATGGAGGGCCGAGGTTTCGGCACCAGCCGTCGCACCCAGCTGCGCCAGTCGCGCTTTTATGCGCGGGACGCTGTGATTGTGGCGGTTGGGGTTCTTATGAGTGCCGCAGCCATTGGTGCGGCTGTAGCGGCAGGGACGTGGAATCTGATTCTCACATGAGGCGGCTGTGGCTGGGGTTGCCGTGAGCGGCAGGGGCGACTGTGACTGAGCACCCCGGCGACTACTGGAAGAATGAGCGTGTGAGCACACAGCAGAACACACCCGTGACAGAAGAAGACCGTCGCATAGCGCTGCGACGCATGCGCACCCTGGCCACCGGCCTGTTGGTAGCCGCCGCACTCATCTGGCTGGCCACCGTCATCTTCACTGACAGCACGGGCGTGTGGGGCTTCGTCAAATCAGGTTCCGAAGCGGCCATGGTCGGTGCGCTCGCAGACTGGTTTGCCGTCACCGCACTCTTCCGCCACCCGCTTGGCCTGCCGATTCCGCACACCGCGATCATTCCGCGCAAAAAGGACGTGCTGGGCGAAAGCCTGTCGGCCTTTGTCGCTTCGAACTTCCTCACCTACGACACCGTCGCACCCAAAGTGGAATCCGCCCGTGTCACACAGCGAGTCGGTGCATGGCTGAGCAAGCCCTCTTCACAGGACAAAGTGGTTTGCCGTGCCGGTATGGCCCTGCAGTATGTGCTCGATCGGGTGGATGACGAGGCCGTTGCCGACCTCACCCGCGATGTCTTGGTTCCCCGGCTTATTCAGGTGCGCAAAGCACCCGTGGTGGGCCGACTCATGCAGGAAATCGTCGCCGATGGTGCGCACGAACACCTGGTCGACATCGTTGCCGGGGAAGCGCACTCCTGGCTGCTGTACAACCCGCAGGTGGTCGATGACATCGTCAGCCAGCGCGCCCCCGAATGGGTGCCCAGGTTCGCCAACCGCATGGTGTCGGACAAACTGCACCGCGAAATCGTCGGCTGGATTGCCGATGTGCGCGACAACCGCAGCCACCGCGCTCGGGCAGCGCTCAACGAGTGGCTGACCGGGCTAGGGACACAGTTGCAAGAGGAGTCCTCTCTTGCTGAGCGGTTCGAGGCAACACTTGCTGACATGCTCTCGCGCGAGGCGGTGGTCACCTCGGCCGTTGCCATGTGGGAATCGACATCCCGCCTTCTGCGCGACTCAATGCTCGAAGCTGACGGCACCGTCCAGCAGAAGCTGCGCGAAGGACTGGCCGAATTCGCCGCCCGCATGACAGACGACGAAGCCTTTGCCAACAAGTGGAACCACACTCTGGCCGTCGCCGTTGCCGATGGAGCGGAGTCCTTCGGCGGTGAGCTCACAAGCGTTATATCCGACACCATCGCCAGCTGGGATGCGCGCGAGGCAGCCGAAAAGATCGAACTCTACGTGGGCAAAGACCTGCAGTACATCCGCATCAACGGCACCGTCATCGGCTGCCTGGCGGGCTTGCTCATCCACACTGTTGCAGTGCTTATTGGGGGGTGAGATGGGACGCCTGCAGTCTGCCGACGCAGAAGTCCTGGCAGAGATGCTGAAAGCCGTGGGCGGCTATGTTGCCGGCGCTTCGGAAGCTGAAAACAGCTGGCGTCCGAGCAGTTTGAGGCAGTACGGCTTAGACGACAGACTTCGCGATGAGGTCGAAGCAGAACTTGAGCGACTGCGTTCTCAGATCGACAACCTCAAGCGGCGAAACAAGGAACTTCTGGCTATTCACGAAGCCACGAAAACCATCACAAGCGTCAGAACAACAGACGAGATTCTCGACGAGATCGTCGGCTTCGTTCATTCGCTCGGGATGTCGGACGTAACTTACCTGTCTCAGTACTACCCGGAGCACGGGTATCTCAAGGTTCGTGCCTCAAAGGGAGCCGTCAGCCGGGAGTTCTCCGGACTTGAGGTGTTGCCTGATACCGGAATGGCCACACTGGTCGTGAATTCGCAGGCCGCAAAGGTCAGCCCGAATTACTTTCAAGACAACCGGTTTGTCCGATCCGAAAACCTCGACACAGCAGTGACCGCAGAGGGACTCGTGTCGTTGGCTGGAGTGCCGCTGATTGCGCATTCGCGAGTGGTGGGAGTCCTATTCCTCAGCTCGCGCAGCGAACGGCGATATTCGCCGGAAGAGATCGCGACTATCAGTTCATTTGCCGATATCGCGTCGGCAACCATTTGGAAGTCATTGGCTTTCACAGACATGGAAGCCAATGCAGAAGTAGCGCTCAAGCGACTCGCGCATTGGGAAAACTACTTTGCGTCGTGGAGGAAGAGCTCCGACAAGCTGAGCCAGCTGTTCGAAAACATCGTTCGCGGAAGCACACTGTCGGAGCTTCTGGCGCAGGCCAGCGCCGAATTCGCGGCGGAACTGATGCTCATCGACGCTCGGGGAGAGACGCTCGCATCCTCGCCTGGATTCCAGATCGAGGAGGAGGCTTTCAACTTGAATGATCTCCTTCCCCTAGAAGACCGGGTTTGCCACCGCCTGCGCAACAGTTCGCCATTAGCCTGTGTGCCGGTTCGATCCAAGATCTACGGCCGGTTTTTTCTGCTCATCGAGTACCCCGGACAAGTGGTGGAGGCGCTGCAGTCAGACGTGGCTGTCCGCTTGGCGGAACTGTGCCTGGGTGCGTTCTCCCTTCACCATGCGCACCTGATCCAAGCGCACAATAGGCGGGAAGCTGCACTGACCAGGCACATACTCAATCGGCACGGTGCTAAGCCGTTCAAATTCCTTGAAGACGCTGGCTTCGATCCTTCGGACCAGATTGTGCTCATTGTGTCCCAGGAGCCAGTGTCAACTGTGGAGTCATTTGTCCGGGACGACAGAAAACTCATTGCCGCAAGCATTCGCGGTACGACGGTTGCGGTGGTCGCAGCGACTCGCGGTGATGAACTCCACAAGCAGCGGGCAGGGTCTATTCCCGGACCGGTTATTGTTTGGACTTGCGAGACAGCTCGTGACTTCTATGAAAATGCGCCCAAGCAGTGGCCGAAGCTTGAATCGTGGCTGCAGGCACTGACTCACGGGGAGTGGCCGTCGAAGGTCTATAGGGCCGAAGCGATTGAGCCGGTGTCGTGGTTGTTGATGACATCTCGAGAATTCCGCGCCGAGTTCATGAAGATGCACTTGGGGCCGTTGTTCGATGTGGAGGCGTACCCCTTAGTTGAGGCTGGGCGCTCTACACCGCTGCTCGATGCCTTGACTGCCTACTGCAAAGAAGGCCGGAATATGCGTGCTGCAGCAGAGCGCTTGTTCATTCACGTCAACACACTTTCTCAGCGGTTTAGTCGGCTCGACGATCTGTTGGGCGATTGGAGGGAACCGAATCGGCTGTTCTCCATCGAGATCGCGGTTCGTTTTTGGCGACTGACCTGCGACCTTGAAGCCTGATGTGTGATGTCCACACTCAGTGTCCGTTGATTGTGGTGTTCATCCACATTTTGAAGGACGTGATGCTGGCGTAGCGTCGTGAACCAGTTAACAACAGTGGTGTTGTTGCATGCCCGAAACTGCTTTGGAGGTCAGCACAATGTCAGATGCTCGTTGGTCGGGAATCCGAGAACTCACGCCGCAGGAACGTCGCGATGCGCTCGCCGAGAGACTCGGACTCGATGAAGAAACACGCGAAGTGCTCGACGCAGGCCCCGCGTTGCCCATCGATCGCGCCAATTCACAGATTGAAAACGTATACAGCGTCATCGGCGTGCCGATTGGCTTGGGTGTCAACTTCCTTGTTGACGGTCAGCCCCGGTTCGTCCCCATGGCAACTGAAGAACCGTCGGTTGTTGCAGCGGCATCCAACATTGCACGCCACACCCTGAAACACGGCGGCTTCACCACTAGTTCCACCGGGCCCAAGATGATCGCGCAGATTCAGGTCATCGGCGTCTCGGACCCCTATGCGGCCCGAGCTCGCCTAGAAGAAGCCAAAAGCGGCCTCATCGAAGAGGCAAACTCGGTCGACCCGATCCTCGTCAAGTTTGGTGGGGGATGCGAAGATCTCAAAGCTCGCATCGTCGAAACTGAACGCGGAGTTCAGGTGATCGTCCATCTGATCGTCGACGTGCGCGACGCAATGGGTGCCAACGCCGTCAACTCAATGGCGGAAGCTCTCAAGCCCAGCATTGAGAAGATTGCCGGCGGCCGCGTCCTCATGAGGATTCTGTCCAACTTCGCCACTGAGCGCGTGTACACCGCGCGTGCCGTATTGTCGCCGGAGGACCTTGGCGGCGAAGAGGTTGTTGAGTCGATCCTTGACGCCGCGGCACTGGCAGAGGCAGACGCTTACCGCGCTGCCACTCACAACAAGGGCATCATGAACGGTGTAAGCGCCGTTGTGCTGGCTACAGGAAATGACACCCGAGCGGTCGAATCGGGTGCGCACTCCTATGCCGCTCGATTCGGCAGCTACAAATCTCTCTCACGGTTCGAGCGCGACGCCGATGGGAACCTTTCGGTCACTTTGGAAATGCCGATGCCCGTCGGACTCGTCGGTGGCGCAACAAAGTCGAACCCCGTGGCCAAAGCCAACACGAAAGTTCTCGGTGTAGAGACCGCAGACGAACTGTCGCGGGTCATTGTGTCTGTTGGTTTGTCCCAGAACATCGCTGCTGTGCGCGCACTCGCAGACGAAGGTATCCAGAAGGGACACATGGCTTTGCACGCCCGCACCCTTGCGTCGGCCGCAGGGGCTGAGGGTGAAGAAGTCACTCGCGTGGCTGCGGTGCTCGTCCAAACCGGCAATATTCGCGCGGAAGAGGCGGAAAAGGCACTTCGACAGCTTCGCGAAGAGGACAGCTGATGAAGCGAAGTGATGCCTTCCCGGTGACCGTCGAGCCAGGTGAATGGCTGGCTGAGCCTATTACTATCCACGAAGTCGGCCCCCGTGATGGACTCCAAGCTGAATCAACACTGACTAGCGCAGAAGAGAAGATTGCTTTCTGCACTGAGCTTGTCAATGCCGGCCTCAAGTCCATCGAAGTCGCCTCGTTTGTCCGGCCGGACCTGGTTCCGCAGATGGCGGATGCCGAAGCTGTTGTAAAGGGGCTGCCGCGCGTTCCCGGTGTGAAGTTCACGGCCCTTGTTCCCAACCTCAAAGGGTTGGCACGTGCACTGGATGCACAGATCGATGCAGTGGGAGTATTCGCCTCGGTGACCGAATCCTTCGCCCAGGCGAACATGAACACAAGTGCCGACAACAGTGTCAAGCAGGCCGCTGAGGTCGTCAGCGAAGCACGCAGTGCTGGGGTGCCCAGCCGCGCTTATCTTTCGATGTGCTTTGGCGATCCGTGGGAGGGGCAAGTCGACCGAGCTGCAGTTGTTGCTCGATCAGCCGAGCTTCTCGAAGCGGGGGCCGCAAAAGTCGTCATCTCCGACACCATCGGCGTTGCCCACGCTGCCCAGGTCGAAGCTCTCCTTGAAGATCTTTACAAAGCCGGCTTTGCACCTTCCAACATCGCAGTGCATTTCCACGACACCTACGGACAAGCGCTTGCGAATGTGGCAGCCGCCATTCGGACTGGTGTGCGCGAAGTGGACTCCTCTGCCGGTGGGTTGGGTCGCTGCCCGTTTGCCCCCGGAGCTACGGGCAATCTGGCAACGGAAGATTTGCTGTGGTTTCTGCACGGTGCAGGTATCTGCACCGATATAGACCTCAGAAAAGTCGCAGAAGCGACTGACTGGTTTGACCTAAAGAAGGGCAACACAAGCGCATCCGCCGTTAAGCGGGCGCTTACTGCCTGACCATTGTCGCTCGACGACTTATTACATCTGGAGCTCAACGATGAGTAGCAATCTGTCTGACTCAGCCGCATCCCAGGGAGATCCCGGCGGCTACCTTCTCGTGTGGAACGACACGGTCCGTCCGAAAACGCTTTTGGCCGGGGTCCTCTGCGGCATTATCGGTGCCCTTATCGGCCTCTATGGCGGACGAGCCCTCTTCGGGCTGTTTATCGACAACCCCGATTTGGTGCACGTGTGGTCACTCGCGACTGCGCTGGTCGGCTGCCTCGGAGCCGGCTTCGTCACCGCATTCATTGCAAAGCCCGCCCGAGAGATCGTCGAGACGCCTGATGAGGCCGGTCGAATCGAAAGCATTGTGACCGAGCTTGCCGCCGACCCGAAGGGGTTGGGCTCACTTGAAGACGCGAGCGAAATGTCGCGCAGGGAGCTCGAGCAGGCAGGTCTGACAAGCGTCTTTGAGGAGTTCGAACAGTCTCAGAAATCAAATGCTGACAAGGGAGGCGAACGCTGATGGAACTCCTCCTCGCGGATCTGCCGTTGGCGATCCTCATGGCGCTCATTGGCGCACTCGTTTTCTCACTGATCGGCATTGTCTCGGGAACCGATGAAACAGCAACGATTGCTCCGCTGACGCTTGTAGTCATCCTGCTTGGAGTCCCTCCGGCCGGCGTTTGGACATTCTTCTTCGCAGCGGCTGTTTCCAAACACATGACCCATGCAATTCCAACGATGCTGCTGGGCATACCCGGCGACACGATGGCTGTCCCGCTATTGGACGAGGCTCGCCAAATGCGGGCACTGGGGCTGCCCCATGTTGCTCTCCGCAAGGCTGTCTCGGCAGCCATTATCTCCGCCTTCATCGCTGTTCCCACAGCAATGGTGTTCTCGTTTGTTCTGTCGCCATTCAGCGAGCTGATCGGCGACCTTGCCCCGTGGCTGTTCCTCGTTGCAGCATTCGGCATCGGCTACGCTTCGGCAGGCAAATGGGCCGGAGTTTTTGCCATCATTCCCTTTGCGGCAATCGTGCTCGGTCTCAACGCCTGGCTGGGCTCCTTCGACACCTCGGTGTCAACCAGCTACTTCCTCGGCATTGCTACGGGCCCCCTGCTGCTCGACCTTCTGCGCGCTGCCGTTCCGCTCAACCGCAGAGAAATGGCACGAGAAACCCCCTCACGCGTGTACCTCGCTCCCGTGCCCGAAGAACAGGGAGAAAAGAAGCGAAGCGGATGGTTCCCCAACCCGCTCAGAGAACTGGACCGCACGCAAAAGCTCGCAACTGTGAGTACGTCAGTCGTATCGTCGGCAACCTTTGTCTTCTCCCCTGTAGCTATGACAGTCCTTATGGGTGAACTGGCTGGTTCGCGCATTAAGCAGGGCTATCAGAGGCTGACAACCGTGCTTGCCGCGAAGAACGGCACAACAGAATCGACCTACATTGCGGAAGCGATGATTCCGCTTATTGCGTTTGGCCTGCCTCTGAGCCCGGTCTCTGCGGGCCCCGCTGCACCGCTGTTCAACGCGCCACCGGTCTTCCACACTGACGCGGAGAGCGGCCAGCACTACAACATTTCGGACGCACTGACCAGCTGGGAGTTCTTCGGCCTCGCACTGATCGGCGTTATCGCTGCCGCACTCATCGCCTACCCGTTCTCAATGCGCTACGCGCACACGGCAGCCAAGTTCGTCGTCTCTAAGGTCAGCCACGAAGCGATTATCGCTGCGTTTGTCGGTCTGGTTGTTGCGGTGAGCCTGTGGGAAAGCGGAATTCTCGGTCTCGTGGTGGTGCTGACGGTCGGGGTGCTCTCAGGTCTGCTCATTCGAGTCCTTCGCATTCACGCAGGCGTGCTCTTCATGGCCTATTACGTGGCGATCCTGAGCGTGCCTGGAATCATGGCGCTCCTCGGTTGACCAGGTGACCCCAGGGCAGTCGGGCGGGGAAAGGGTGGCGACTTCCGCCTCGTACGAGGACCGGACCGGCTATGTCAGCGGGTGGTCCTATGATGGTGAGCCGCGGGGAGGCCCGCGCATCAGGGGAAGGGACAGATGGCCGACAACACATGGGAACACGCGGACGCGGGTCTGCGCACACCACCGCAGGACCGTGACGCCGAAGCCAGTGTGCTCGGCGGCATGATGCTGTCCAAGGACGCGATTGCGGACGTTGTCGAACTCCTGCGCGGCGACGACTTCTACATTCCGGCCCACGAAACCATCTACGACACCATCCTCGACCTCTACGCGGCAGGCGAACCCGCAGACGCCGTCACGGTGGCCAACGCCCTGTCCAAAGCCGGCTCTATCGCCAGGATCGGCGGACCCGCCTACCTGCACACCCTCATTTCGTCCGTGCCCACGGCCGCCAATGCCGGCTTCTACGCGAACATCGTCCGCGAACAGGCCATGCTGCGCAAACTCGTCGAAGCCGGCACGCGCATTGTGCAGATGGGCTACGACGCCGAAGGCGACACAGAAGACCTCGTCAACCGTGCGCAGGCCGAAATCTATTCGGTCACCGAGCGCAACGCCTCGGAAGACTACGTGCGCCTGGCAGACGTGCTGGGGCCGACAGTCGAAGAAATCGAGCGCTCCGGTGCCCACGACGGCGACACCATCGGCGTGCCCACCGGCTTCTACGAATTCGACGAACTCACCAACGGCCTGCACGCCGGGCAGATGATCGTCATCGCCGCCCGCCCCGGTATGGGCAAATCAACGCTCGCCCTGGACTTCGCGCGCTCCGCCGCCATCCACAACAGCGAGACCACCGTCATCTTCTCGCTGGAAATGGGTAGGCAGGAACTCACCATGCGCCTGCTGTCAGCCGAATCCGGCATCCCGCTGCAGGCCCTGCGCCACGGTGACCTCGACCAGAGCCGCGACTGGACCACCCTGGCCAACACCATGGGTCGAATCAACGACGCCCCGCTGTACATGGACGACTCCCCAAACATGGCGCTCACTGAAATCCGTGCCAAGTGCCGCAGGCTCAAACAGCAGCACGATCTCAAAATGGTCGTCATCGACTACTTGCAGCTCATGACCTCCGGCAAGCGCGTCGAATCACGCCAGCAGGAAGTCTCCGAATTCTCCCGCTCGCTCAAACTGCTGGCCAAGGAACTTGAGGTTCCCGTGATTGCGCTGTCCCAGCTGAACCGATCCTCCGAACAGCGCACCGACAAACGCCCCATGGTGTCTGACCTGCGTGAATCCGGTTCGATCGAACAGGACGCGGACATGGTTCTGCTGATCCACCGCGAAGACGTCTACGACCCCGAATCACCATCGGCTGGTGAAGCTCAGATCATCGTCGCCAAACACCGCAACGGACCCACCGGCGAAATCACCGTCGCATTCCAGGGTGCGAAATCGCGCTTTGCGAACATGCCGCGGTGACGGGACGAGTGTTTGGCACCTCGCGCCTGGGAACAGTAGGCGGCTGGCACCTGAGAGCCCGCCCGGAAAAGTGTGCACAAACGCTGGACGGGGTAGACTGGGTTCGAATGTCCTAATCCGCTTTAGTGAAGAGGTCGCTTATGCAGGTCATCGGTGCGATCATCGCCCTTATCGTCTTCGTTGCCATGTGGGTCCTCCTGCCCGCACTGTGCGTCGCCATCGGCTGGGTCATGTGCTGGATCTACGAACTCGGCCGTCGCGCGTTCTTCAACCACGCTGCGCACCAGCCCAAGACCGACCAGCTGGCAAAGCCCACCAGCTGAACCATCTGAACTGAAAGCCGGTCCGCCCGCCGCGGACCGGCTTTTCTGTGCGCAGTCGCAGCTTTCAACCTGTCAATCCTCTAACCGTTTATCCGAAAGGAGCGAGCGATGATTCTCTACGGAGTCGCCGCGCTCGCCGCAAGCGTGCTGGCAGGCACCATCATCGGCGAAATCCTCGGCCAGCTTCTGGGCGTAGATGCCAACGTCGGGGGAGTGGGCTTCGGCATGATCCTCCTGATTGCGCTGACCACATGGCTTCGCAGCAAAGGCAAACTGCCCACTCCGACAGAACACGGTGTGCTGTTCTGGAACGCCATGTACATTCCGATTGTCGTAGCAATGGCCGCAATCCAAAACGTCTACGCGGCTGTCGGCGCCGGTCCCGTTGCCCTGGCCGCCGGTGCTGCCGCAACTGTCGCCAGCCTGGCCATGGTGCCGCTGCTTTCCAAAATCGGTGCCCCGAGCGAACCTCTGCCGAATATCGAGGAACCAGCCGACGCTGCAGAACCAGCCGACGCACCCGAAGGCGGTGACCGCTGATGCTCGACACAGTTCTCTCAGTCCTTGAAGACCTCGACCTGCTGGTGGCGTTCGTGGTCGTTGCAGTCATCATGATCGTCTCCGGCTGGCTGTCAAAAGCCCTCACGGGCGGACGGCTGCAGGCCTCGGCCATCGCAATCGTGCTGGGCCTGGTGCTCGCCTACTTCGGCGGACTGGCAACCGGCGGCAAGAAGGGCATTTCAGACATCGCAGTCTTCGGCGGCATGGCGCTGTTGGGCGGTTCCATGCTGCGTGACTTCGCAATTGTCGCAACTGCCTACGGGATCGATGTGCGCGAACTCAAACGCTCCGGGCTGCCCGGTGCGCTGTCGCTCATCATCGGTGTAGTGCTGTCGTTCGTCGTCGGGGCCGGTGTTGCCGTGGCTTTCGGCTACCGGGACGCGGAATCAATCGCAACAATCGGTGCGGGAGCAGCCACCTACATAGTCGGCCCGGTCACCGGAACCGCAGTCGGCGCATCCGAAACCGTCATTGCCCTGTCCGTCGCCGCGGGCCTGGTCAAGTCGGTGCTCGTCATGATCGGCACGCCTTTTGCCGCGAAGCTCATCGGACTGAACAACCCCAAATCCGCCATGATCTACGGCGGGCTGATGGGCACAACCTCCGGTGTCGCCGCAGGGCTCGCCGCCACTGATGAACGCCTGGTGCCCTACGGCGCCATGACCGCCACGTTCTACACCGGTCTGGGCTGCCTGCTGGGCCCGAGCGTGTTCTACCTGGCGGTGCGAGCCATCACCGGCTGACGCAACCAGAGGTGCCGGTGCCCCCACCCACTCAGTCACCCGCCTGCCAAAGTTACTCTGCCGTCTAGTCGGAAGAACGAGGGGAAATCGCCGTTTTCGCCTCCGTAGTCCACCTAAACAGCAGAACTGCCGAGTAGGCAAGAAAAACAGCTGCGGGGGCGGTCGCGGAAAAGTCCGCAACCGCCCCCGCAGCTGTATCAGTTCACGTCCCCGCGCCTGCGTGCGCCAACTACCCAGCCGCACGCATCACACGCGGATCAGAGGAAGGTTTCGCCTGCCTCTGCACGCTTCTTGAGGTATTCCGAAGGTGCGAAGCGTTCGCCGTACTTCTGCGCGAACTCTTCAGCACGGGCAACAAAGGCCTTCATGCCGCCGGGGTAGCCGTTGATGTACTGGAGCACACCACCGGTCCAGGCGGGGAAGCCGATGCCGAGGATCGAACCGATGTTGCCATCGGCCACGGTCGTGAGAACGCCCTCTTCCAGGCAGTTGACGGAGTCGATTGCCTCGGCGAACAGCATGCGTTCGCCCAGTTCGTGAATGTCGACGCCTTCGTGCTTGGAGTTGTACTTCTCACGCAGACCTGGCCACAGGCGGGCGCGCTGGCCGTCTTCGTATTCGTAGAAGCCTGCGCCGTCCTTGCGTCCGGGGCGACCTTCGTCGAGCATCCAGGCAACAACGTCCTGACCAAACTCTTCGAAGCGCTTGCCCTCAGCCTGGTTGCCTGCGCGGGTTTCGTCCGCGATCTTCTTGTTCAGGGTGAGCGTCAGTTCGTCCATCAGCTGCAGCGGACCGGCGGGGTAGCCGGCCTGCAGGGCAGCCTGTTCGATCATCTGCGGTTCGACGCCCTCACCGACCATGCCGATGGCCTCCATGAGGAACGTACCGATGACGCGCGAGGTGAAGAAGCCGCGCGAATCGGTGACCACGATGGGCGTCTTGCGGATCTGCTGAACGAAGTCGAAGGTCTTCGCAAGCACAGCATCCGAGGTCTTCTCGCCGCGGATGATCTCCACCAGCGGCATCTTGTCGACAGGGCTGAAGAAGTGGATGCCGATGAAGTCTTCCTTGCGCTCGACACCTTCTGCCAACGTGGTGATCGGCAGGGTCGAGGTGTTGGAACCGAGAACAGCGTCGGGTTCGACGACATCTTGGATTTCCTGGAACACCTGCTGTTTGACGTCGACGTTCTCGAAAACAGCTTCGATGACGAAGTCAACGCCCTTGAAGTCAGCAGCGTCACCGGTGGTGGTGATGCGGTCCAGGAGTGCCTGCGACTTGTCTTCGGTGGTGCGGCCGCGCTCAAGCGCCTTGGCTTCGAGCTTCCGGGCGTAGTCCTTGCCCTTTTCGGCTGCTTCCTTCGACACGTCCTTCAGCACAACGTCGATGCCGGCCTTCGCGCTGACGTAGGCGATGGCAGCACCCATCATGCCGGCACCGAGAACACCGACCTTGGTGGCCTGGAACTTCTCAAAGCCCTCGGGGCGGGACTTGCCGGCCTTGATGGCCTGCATGTTGAAGAAGAACGCCGTGATCATGTTGGTCGACGTGGGGTGCGCGAGCAGGCTGATCAGGTAACGGGACTCAATTGTCGAGGCGGTGTCGAAGTCCACGCGGGCACCTTCGACTGCCGCTGACATTGCGGCAAGCGGGGCCGGCATGGGGGCACCCTTGAGCTGCTTGCGCAGCTGGGCGGGAAGTGCAGCCACGAGGCCCTGGTTGTCCTTCGGTGCACCGCCGGGAATCTTGAAACCGCGTTCGTCCCACGGCTTGACGGGTGCCGGGTTTTCCTTGATCCAGGCGCGGGCAGCTTCGTCCATCTGGTCCAGGGGCACGACGTTGTCGATCAGCCCGATGGCCAGTGCCTTTTCCTGGTCGAACGGCTTGGCCGGCAGGATGACGTTCTGGAGTGCTTTCTGCAGGCCAAGCATGCGGGTCACACGGGTGACACCGCCGCCGCCGGGCAGCAGGCCGAGGCTGACTTCGGGCAGACCCAGCTGGATGCGGCCGTTGTCAGATGCGGCGATCCTGTGGTGGCAGGCCAGCGCAACTTCGAAGCCGCCGCCAAGTGCCGCACCGTTGATGGCTGCGACAACAGGCTTGCCCAGTTGCTCCAGACGGCGCATGAGGGCCTTGGTGTGTTCGAGTTTTTCGAATTCGGGTTCCAGTGCCTCTTGCGGCATGTTGAGGAAGCCGGTGAGGTCAGCTCCTGCGAACCAGATCTTCTTCTTGGCGCTCTTGATGATGACGCCGGTGATGGAGTCGACTTCCGCTTCCAGGCGCTCGACGGTTCCTTCGAGCGAGGTGAGGAAGTGCTGGTTCATGATGTTGGCGCCGCTGTTGGGATCGTCCATTGTGATGGTGACGATTCCGTCGGGGCTCTGGGACCAGTCGTATCCGGTGTATTCAGTCATGGTTCTTCCCCTCAGACTCGCTCGATGATGGTTGCGATGCCCATGCCGCCGCCGATGCACAGGGTGGCGAGGCCGCGCTTGAGGTCACGGCGCTCGAGTTCGTCCAGCAGCGTGCCCAGGATCATGGCGCCGGTAGCGCCCAGCGGGTGGCCCATGGCGATGGCGCCGCCGTTGACATTGACCTTGTCGTGCGGGATGTTGAGGTCCTTCATCCACTTGAGCACGACGGCCGCGAATGCTTCGTTGAGTTCGAACAGGTCGATGTCCTCAACCTTCAGACCGGCGGTCTTGAGCACCTTTTCGGTGGCCGGGGTGGGGCCGGTCAGCATAATCGTCGGGTCCGAACCGGTGACGGCGGTGGCGACGATGCGGGCGCGCGGCTTCATGCCGAGTTTGTCGCCGATTTCCTTGGTGCCCACGAGGGTCAGGGCCGCGCCGTCGACGATGCCGGAGGAGTTTCCGCCGTGGTGGACGTGGTTGATCTTCTCGATGTGTGTGTACTTCTGCAGTGCGACAGCGTCGAAGCCGACTTCTTCGCCGAGTTTGGTGAAGGACGGCTTGAGCTTGGCGAGGTCGTCCACGGTGGTGCCGGGGCGGCGGTGTTCGTCTTCTGCCAGAACGGTGAAGCCGTTCATGTCTTTGACCGGGACGATCGACTTGTCGAAGTAGCCGTTCTGCCAGGCGTTCTCGGCGCGCTTCTGCGATTCGACGGCGTATGCGTCGCAGTCTTCGCGGGTGAAGCCTTCGGTGGTGGCGATGAGGTCAGCGCCGATGCCCTGCGGTGCGAAGTAGGAGTGGTAGGCCGTCTGTGGGTCTTCTGCCCACGCGCCGCCGTCTGCGCCCATGGGGACGCGGGACATGGATTCGACACCGCCGGCGAGCACCAGCTGGTCCCATCCGGCCGAGGTTTTCTGGGCAGCCGTGTTGACGGCTTCCAGGCCCGAGGCGCAGAACCGGTTGAGCTGCACACCTGCCACGGTGTCGGGCAGTCCGGCGGCAATCGCTGCGGTGCGGGCGATGACCGCGCCCTGTTCGTCAACGGGGGTGACAACACCGAGCACGATGTCGTCGATCTGGTTGGGGTCAGCCTCGGGGTTGCGCTGAAGGACGGCGTCGATGAGGCCGGTCACGAGGTCAATGGGTTTGGTGCCGTGCAGTGCGCCGCCGCGGTTCTTACCGCGCGGGGTTCGCACTGCGTCATAGATGTACGCGTCTGACATCAGTGTCCTCCGATCTGGGGAGCAGTTTGTGTCTAAGCTAACACAAACCAAACGATCGTTTGAGTTGTTCTCAGCGCGCGGATTCCGCTGCGCTTTTCAGTTCACTCAGGATCGTTTCGCCGTGCTCAGACAGGGCGTTGACGTGCCCCACACCGGGCAGAATCGTCAGCTGCGAACCAGCGAGCGCACGGCTGATGCGGTGGCTGACCTCGGGCTTTACGGTAGTGTCGTCTTCGCCGTGCCACAGCAGGAACGGCGGCAGCCCCTTTTGATTCCAGTTGAGGAAACGGCTCCACGGACCGTAGATCGCCCAGGAATCGCGCACGGCACCGCGCAGGTGCTCACGGCCCCGGCCGACGGCAGTATCCAAAGAAGCAGTGAAAATGCTGGCCGCACGCAGTGACCGTCGGCGGCTGCCGGACCGGGCAACCAGCCGCCGACCCAACCGCGGCAGCCCCAGAATCCCGGCCAGAACGGGCATGCCAACCGCCCAGGCGCATCGTGAGACCACAGCAGAAACACCGGTGGGCGAACCGGCAGGCGCAATCAGACCGACAGCGCTGGCCCGGTTCGGATAGCGCAGCGCAAAGGCGATAGCGTGTGGACCGCCCCCGGAAAAGCCCAGAAGCATGGCAGCGGGCAGGCCCAGTTGATCGAGCAGCGTGTACGCGTCCTCGGCCCATTCGAGAACGCTGCGCCCCGGCAGGTGCGTAGAACCGCCATAGCCCGGCCGGTGCGGGGCGATGATCCTGATTCCCAAACGTCCGGCGGCGTGGTGCAGAACCTGAGCTTCGCGGCCAGAACCCGGGGTGCCGTGGACGTACAGCAGCGGCACACCGGTGGGCTCGCCCCATTCGTCCCACACGAGCACACGGCCGTCGGCGAGTGTGGTCGAGTTTGAGAAATTGCTCGTCATAATCGTCTGCCGTTCACAGGCCCCATTCTAGGCGGCAGGGAGGAAAACCTTTGGAAAAGCGGAGGAAAACCTGACGACGTACGAAGAAATTGGGCTATAGAGTTATCAGCCTTATGACTAGTTCAGTGCAAGAAGAAACCGCACCGATGCGCGGCCGTGCAGCGCTGCACGCCTGCGTCGAATGGCTGCGGTCTGGGCCCGTGAGCACGGTGTTTGCCGTGCTGGTCCTCGCGGGCTGGGACTTCCAACGGTCCGCTGTGGCAGAAACTCCAGCTGGCGATGAGTCCGGGATCCTCGTACGGCTGCTGCCGTCTGGTTCGGTCAGCCCCTGCTACTTCGCGGCGGTCGTAGTCCTGGTGCTTGCTGTGGGCATCTGGGCCGAGCGCAGACTCGGTTCGCTGAGGTATGCGATCATCGGCGTCATCGGGCACACGGCCTCAATTGTGCTCGTCACACTCGTGTCCAGGGCGCTCGCCCACACCCCCGTGGAATGGTTCCGCGTGTTTGCCGAGACCCCGTCCTCGTCCGTTGGAGCGTGGCTGTTCGCCACCGGGGTTGCTGCGGCCGGACTGACCGAGGGCGTTATGCGCCGCCGGGTCATTCTGCTGGTGGGCGTGTACCTGGCCGTGATGGTCACGTGCGCAGGTGAGGCGCGGGACTTCGAACACCTGGTTGCTGTGGGCATCGGGCTTGTCGCCGGCCGTATGATCGGCGGACCCATCCCCAAACGCCGAGTGGGCTCAAGACTCGAGGCGCGCGAATTCATCGTCACCGGGATCGTGGCGATCATCGCCGCATCCGTGATTTCAATGCGCGCCGAATATTTCATCGGCCCGCTGGCGTCCGTGCGATACCTGTTCGAAGCGTCAATCACACCCGAGCAGATCGACGCGGTGTGCGCATCCGGGACCGAAGCGGCGTGCCAGCGGGCAGAGGCACTCAGCCGCAGCACCAGCCTGGGCTCGATTATCCGCCTGGCTATGCCGTGGCTGGTGCAGCTGAGCTTCCTGCCCGGACTGCGCCGGGGTCGACAGGCCGCGGCCATCGGCACGGTGCTCCTGCAGGCCTACATTCTCCTGCGCTCTGCCATTGCCGCGGCCACGATTTCCGGCCTGTACCGCTACTGGGATGAATCCGGTGCTGTTCTGGGGCTTGATCCGGCCGTCGGCCCGGGGCTGCAGCTGTTCGTGCCGATCATCATTCCACTGTTGGTCATTGCGGTGGTTGTGTGGAAGTGGAAGCTGTTCCCGGTTCGCCCTGTCGCCGGGTGGTACCGCAGGCTGACGCTGCTTGTATTCTCCGGTGTCGTGCTGGGTGCTGTTGTCGCTGTGGCGGCGGGTCTGCTTCTGCGTTCCCACCTGGGTGAGACCCCGACAGTCGGAAGGCTCGTGTGGGACTACATCATCCACATCGTGCCCGGTCTGCGGCTTCTGAGCCCCGTGGGCCCCCTGACAGCTGACGATGCGTTCGGTCGCTTTGCCCTGGACCTTGGCACCCTGGTGCCGTGGGCGGTCATTGTCGTGGTCGCTCTGCGCGCAGTGACCAGGGGAGTGGTCGAAAGCAGCGAGCAGACGGCGGTGCCCTACCGCGACATTCTGCGCAGGGTGGGCGCGGGAACGCTTGGCTGGATGACCACGTGGAAAGACAACAGCGTGTGGATCAGCGGCAGCGGGCGGGCAGGTATTGCCTTCCGCGGACGCGATGGTGCCGCTCTCACTGTCACAGATCCGGCGGCCAGCCCGGAGGAACTGTCTGACGTCATGGACGAATTCTCCCGCTGGGCGGTTCGACAGGGACTGGTGCCGATCTTCTACTCCGTACACGATGCCGCGGCCGATGTCGCACGCAGCTGGGGATGGTCCTGTGTTCCGGTGGCAACCGAAACCGTGGTCGATCTGGGCCAGGTGGAGTTCAAGGGCAAAGCCTTCCAAGACGTCCGCACCGCTGCTAACCGTGCGAAGAAAGAGGGTGTGGAAGCCGAGTGGATGACGTGGGAGAGCGCGCCGCTGGCCATACGGGATCAGATCGAGGCGATTTCGCAGCACTGGGCCGAGCAGAAGCCCCTGCCGGAAATGGGCTTCACACTCGGTGGGGTCGCGGAGCTTGACGACCCAGAGGTTCGCCTGCTTGTCGCCGTCGACGAGGACCGCACGGTCCACGGGGTGACGTCGTGGATGCCGGTGTACGAGGACGGCGAGGTCATCGGTTTGACGCTGGACTTCATGCGCAGGCGCGACGGCGGCTTCCGGCCGGTCATGGAGTTCCTCATTGCGCGGGCCATTATCAGCGCTCAGGATGAGGGGCTGCGTGTGCTGTCGCTCTCCGGCGCACCCCTGGTCACAGAAGCCGATGAGCCGGGCATGATCCACTCGGTGCTTGCCGCGCTGAGCGCTCGCCTGGAACCGGTCTACGGCTTCAATTCGCTGTACGCGTTCAAGCACAAGTTCCAGCCGCGCACGGAAACCATGTGGTTGGCGGTGCCCGAAGTCGCTGATCTGGCTCGCGCGGCCCGCGCTGTCAGCCACGCCTATCTGCCCAATCTCAGCGTGCGCGACACCGTGCGCTTGGGATCAGAGCTGCTGCGCTCATCCAAAGACTGAGAGCCGACGATGACGTGGCTTCGGAATGCCCTTGACGGTGTTCTCCTGCTGGGAGCGGGGCCCGAGTTCGCCTTCGGTGTTCTCATAGTCGCAGCGGTCATCGTCGTTGTGCTGCTGCGCGGACTGCACTTTTCACGGACCGGCTGGATGTTTGTGCTCGGGGTTCCCACGGCATTTGCCGTGGCCGCTTGGTTCGTATTCGATGTTCTGTGGCTGCCCTTTGTGGATCCCTTCGGTTGGATTATCTGGGCCCTGCTGTGGGTTGGCGTTTTCCTCCCCCTGTTGGCCCTGTGGCCCCGCCAGCCGGTGCTGGTTGGCTTGGATGCGACGGCCCTATCGAGGCTTCTGCGCCTGCAGCCGCTGTGGAAGCTGGGCCGCGCGGCGACAGCTGCCGTGATCGCGGTGGCAGTGTTGTTGAGCACCGCCGGAATGTTGGGTGCCATGAATGCGCGGTTCGGGGCCTACCGGACACTGGCTGGGGCTGTGGGCGTGGGCGCGGACTACCGCAGCTTGGGCGATGTTCCGCAGGGGCCCGTGGACGGGCAGGTGCCTGGGCGCGGAACCCTTGTCGAGGCGCAGCTGCCCGGTGCGCGGTCTGAGTGGAATCCGCGCCCGGCTGTCATCTATCTGCCGCCCGTTTACCAGCACGCAGGCGGCAGGGATCTGCCCGTGCTGGTTCTCATGGCCGGTCAGCCTGGGGCTCCGCGAACGTGGGTTGATGCCGGTGAAATGCAGATGAGCCTGGATGCCTACGCCGCCGCACACGACGGTGCCGCTCCCGTGGTGGTCGTGGTCGATCAGCTGGGCGGTTCGCTCACAAGTCCGCTGTGTTCGGATTCCGAGGCAGGCAATGTTGCTGAGTATTTGCAGCGGGATGTTCCTGACTGGATTGAAAAGAACCTTCAGGTCACCGAAAACAGAAACAGGTGGGGGATCGGCGGGCTGTCGAACGGCGGTACCTGTGCGCTGCAGGTTGTGACTCGGGCGCCTGATGCATATTCGCTGGTGCTCAACTTCTCCGGTGAAGCAGCTCCCGAGGTGTCAGGTTCAGCCAGTGCTGTCGACGTGATCTTTCACGGGGATGAACGCGCATACAGTCAGAACAACCCGGCTGACCTCATGAAGCAGCGGCGCTATCCCTTGGTGCGGGGAGTCTTCTCAGTCGGGGCTGAAGACGATCGCTACCGCCATGAGCTCAGAAAGCTGTGTGACGAAGGCCGGGCTGCCGGCATGCAGCTTGAATGGCGCGAATATCCCGGCGGTCATTCGTGGCAGGTGTGGCGGCCGGCCTTTGCCGATCAGCTGACGTGGTTCGGACAGCAGACGGGCCTGTGAAATCGCCCGCTGAAAGCCGTTCGGGCGGGTGTTCGGGGAATCTCGTGCACACCCGGTGTGTGGCACTCGTAGCCTAGAGTCATGGAGACCCTCACCCCGCTGCCGGAAGATCCGAACCGCTACCGCGCTAAGCCGACGGTCATGGAAGCCCTGCGCTCGCCGAAGATCCTGTCGCGCGAGGTGCTGGCCGGGCTGGTGGTGGCACTGGCTCTCATTCCGGAGGCCATTGCGTTCTCCGTCATTGCGGGCGTTGACCCCAAGGTTGGCCTGTTCGCCAGCTTCATCATGGCGGTGGTGACATCGATAGTCGGCGGCCGCCCGGCGATGATTTCGGCGGCTACGGGGGCGGTCGCGCTCGTCATCGCCCCGGTTTCGCGCCTGTACGGTTTCGACTATTTCATCGCCACCGTGATCCTCGCCGGAGTCTTTCAGGTGACACTGGCGCTGTTGGGAGCACCGAAGCTCATGCGGTTCATACCCCGCAGTGTCATGGTCGGCTTCGTCAACGCACTGGCGATCCTCGTGTTCATGTCACAGCTGCCGCACCTGTTCAATGTGCCCAGTGCTGTCTACTGGCTGGTGGCAGCCGGACTCGTGCTGCTTATCGTGATTCCGCGTTTCCTTCCCAGCGTGTGGGCTCCCCTCATCACAATCGTGCTCATGACGATTGCGGTGGTGTCCTTCGGCATCAGCGTGCCGACCGTCGGTGATCAGGGTGAACTGCCCAGCAGCCTGCCCGGCTTCTTCCTGCCCGATGTCCCGCTGACCCTGGAGACCTTCACAACGATTGCGCCCTACTCTTTGGCTATGGCGGTTGTCGGACTGTTGGAGTCGCTGCTGACTGCCAAACTCGTCGATGAGATCACGGATACACACTCGCGGAAGGTCCGCGAAAGCATGGGCCAGGGAATCGCGAACATGGTCTCCGGGTTCTTCGGTGCGATGGGCGGCTGCGCTGTCATCGGGCAGACGATGATCAACGTCAAGATCTCCGGTGCCCGCACGCGGATCTCCACTTTCCTGTCAGGAGTGTTCCTGCTGATCCTCGTGGTCACGCTCGGGGACACTGTTGGGCAGGTCCCCATGGCTGCCCTTGTGGCGGTCATGATGATCGTCGTCTACCAGACCTTCGACTGGCGTTCGATCGCCCCGAAGACGCTTAAGCGCATGCCGAAGTCCGAAACGGCGATCATGCTCATCACCGTTGTGTTCGTCGTCATCAGCGGCAACCTGGCAGTGGGTGTTGGCGCCGGTGTCATCGCAGCCGCGATCCTCTTTGTGCGCAGGGTGGCGCACTTTGCGGAAGTTGAGCGGCACATTGACGTCGATCCGGACACCGGCCGCGATCGCGCCCGCTACACGGTCACCGGTGAGCTGTTCTTCGCTTCCAGCAATGACCTCACCACGCAGTTCGGCTATTCAGAAGACCCCGACCTCGTGGTGATCGACATGACGCACACCCGGGTGTGGGACGCCTCGACCGTCACCGCTCTTGACGCGATCGTCACCAAGTACGCCGAACTGGGCACAGAAGTTCACTTCATAGGAATGGACGATGTCACTCGGCAGCTGCACGGAAGGCTGAGCGATGACACCCACTCGTCACGGTGAGCAGTTCTAGCGAATCTCTTTCAAGTTGTAAGGGTTTCAATTCCACGGTGTCGACTGCCCGCGGATCCGCTTCTACTCTTAGAACATGAGTATGCAGCATGAAGTTTCAAAGTTGAAGAAGAAGTGCTGGCAGAAGTTCGGCCGCCTGTCCGTAGGTGCTGTCGGCGTGACTCTCCTGGTACTAGTGCTGGTGTGGAATCAGGACAACCGTATCCAGGCGGTGCTTTTCTGCATGGTTTCGGCTTTCGGGCTGTCAGCCTGGAACGCTATAGACACTTACTACCGCGGCCGTAAGAAGTTGCGTGAGTCTGAAGGGTCAGTCTGAGTAACTGATCAACAATGCGGCGGGAGCGTTCTGTTCCCGCCGCATTTTTAATGCAAAAACAGCAAGTGTTTGTTCGGAATCAGTAGCAATCAGCTGACTTCGCGTTCGATCCTGTTGATGAGTGTGTCCAGGGCGACGATGTTGCGTCCGCCTTCGGGGATGATGAGGTCCGCGGTGCGCTTAGACGGGTCGACGTAGAGTTCGTGCATCGGCTTGACCGTTCTGAGGTACTGCTCTTCAACCGAAGCCAGTGACCGGCCGCGTTCAACGACGTCTCGTTGAATGCGGCGCAGAATCCGCACATCTGCGTCCGTGTCGACGAACAGCTTGAGGTCCAGCTGGTCCGTCAGCTCCGGCAGCGCCAGAAGCAGAATCCCCTCGACCACCAAAACCGGGGAGGGTTCCACGCGAATGGTTTCAGCGGCACGGTTGTGTTCGGCGAAGTTGTACACGGGGCAGTCAACGGCCTGCCCAGCGCGCAGCTGTCGAAGGTGATCGGCCATGAGTTCGACGTCGAAGGCCTCGGGGGCGTCGTAATTGGTCACCACCCGTTCGTCCCACGTCAGGTGCGATTGGTCCTTGTAGTAGTTGTCCATGAAGACAACTGAAGAATGGCCGGAAAACCGTTCGAGCAGCGCACGGGTCAGCGTCGTCTTCCCGCTGCCGGTCCCACCGGCAACACCGACCGTAAAACAGGACATCGGGCCTCCAAGAAATCTTTCCCGTTAAGAATAGACGAGCAGCACTCCGCCGAGGCGCCGCCCGGCTTATGCGTGCATGCTCTTCTGGTCGTAGCTGGCCAGGAACTCCTCAAGCCGGTCGAGAGCTTCGGCCAGATCGGTGACGCTGGGCAGGGTGACCAGGCGGAAGTGGTCGGTGTCCTCCCAGTTGAAGGCGGTGCCGTGGCTGACGAGGATTTTCTGTTCGCGCAGCAGGTCCAAAGCGAACTGTTCATCGTCGACAATGCCGAAGCGGTCCTTGTCCAAACGGGGGAACAGGTAGAGAGCACCCTGGGCGGGCACGCAGTCCACGCCGTCGATTTCATTGAGCCTGCGGGTGGCCAGTTCCATCTGCGCACCCAGGCGGCCCTGCGGCAGCACGAGGTCGTCAATCGACTGGCGTCCGCCAAGGGACGCTTGAATTGCGTACTGGGCAGGAACATTGGCGCACATGCGCATATCCGCCAGCAGTTTGATCCCGGCAATGTAGTCCTGGGCTTTCCAGTCCGGCCCAGTGATGGCCAGCCAGCCGGAACGATAGCCCGCCACCCGGTAGGCCTTCGAAAGGCCGGAGAACGTCAGACACAGCACGTCTTCCCCGGTCAGCGAGGCCATGTTGATCATCTGCGCATCGCCGTAGGTGATCTTTTCGTAGATTTCATCGGCAAAGATCAGCAGCCCGTGCTTGTCGGCCAGTCCCACGATTTTGGTGAGCGTTTCACGCGAATACACGGCACCGGTCGGGTTGTTCGGGTTGATGACAACAATGCCCTTGGTGCGCGGGGTGATCTTCGCTTCGAGGTCTTCGAGATCCGGGTTCCAGTCGTCTTCTTCAAGACAGCGGTAGTGCACCGGCGTGCCGCCGGACAGGGCAACCGAGGCGGTCCACAGCGGATAGTCGGGGCTGGGCACCAGAATTTCGTCACCGGGATTGCACAGTGCCTGCAGTGACAGTGTGATGAGCTCAGAAACGCCGTTGCCCAAGAACACCTCATCAGAATCGAGGTTCTCAATCCCACGAGTTTCGTAATACTGCACAACCGCACGGCGAGCGGACGGAAGACCCCGTGAGTCTGAATACCCCTGCGCCTCCGGCAGGTGCTTGATCATGTCGACCAGCACCGCATCGGGCGCTTCAAAGCCGAACGGAGCCGGATTGCCGATGTTGAGCTTGAGGATCTTGTGCCCTGCGGCCTCCATTTTCTGGGCCTCTGCCAAAACGGGACCCCGCAGGTCATAGAGCACGTCTTTGAGCTTGTCCGACTGCTTGAACATGGCCGCCTTTCTGCTGTGTGCCTTACACCACAGACTAGGCCACGCGTTTCGGGTGAGAGCACGGCCACTGGTCTTCAAAGGCGAGACGGTCCGCGCTGAAAGGGCTGGCGAGCAATAATAGAGGCGCTATGCCGTCGACAGAAATGTACTTCTACATCCTCGACCTGGTGGGTGTCCTCGCGTTCGCCCTGTCGGGGAACCTTCTGGCGTCGCGACAGAACATCGACCTCACCGGCGGAATCGTGCTGGGCATGCTCACCGCCACGGGCGGGGGAATCGCCCGCGACCTCATCCTGTCCACTCGTCCGGCGGCGTTTGAGCACCCTGTCTACCTGCTCATTCCCATAGCGGCAGGTGTCATCGTGTACCTGATCGGCCCGCGCGTCGTGCAGGCAGAACGCGGCATCGTGTTCTTCGACGCCATTGGCCTGGGTGTGTTCGTCGTCATAGGCACTACGAAAGCCCTGCACTACGGCATGCCGATCCTGTCGGCCATTCTGCTGGGACTTATGACCGGCGTGGGCGGTGGAATGCTGCGCGACGTATTCGCCAACCGGGTTCCGGTCGTGTTCCAAAGCTCTGACCTCTACGTCATCCCAGCCGTCGTCGGTGCGGCCGTGACCGCCGGGCTCTACCAGATCGACCTCATCACCTGGTGGGCTGAAGTCGGGGTCATTGCAATGGTGACCGTCTTCCGCCTGCTGTCGCTGCGCTTCGGCTGGAGAGCACCGTCATCAATGCGCAGCTGGTCAGTCCGGCCCATCACCCGCCGCGCACTGGGCAGAACACGTGCGCCGGGCAGAAGAGAGGAACAGGAATGACGCCTCCGGTCGGATGGTGGTCCCAAACCGCTGCGAACCTCGGCATCGAACTGTGGCGGGTGCCGTTCATCATCGGTGCCGCCATCGGCATCTACTTCTTCCTGGCGCTGCTGGTGAGACTCTACGGGGCGCGCTCGCTGTCATCGCTGTACATGACCGACACGATTGCGGTCATCATGCTCGGCTCCGTTGCCGGCCGTGTGATCCTCGGCAATAAGCCCACGCTCGCCACGGGCGTCATAGCGTTGGTGTGCATCCTGACGCTCGCGTCGATTATGCGGTATGCCAACCGCAGGTTCGGTGCGCAGTCGCGCACGGCCCCGCACCCCATCGTCGTCATGGCCAATGGCGAAGTCCTCGAAGACAGGCTCAAGCGGGCCCACTTGGCCCCCGTTGACCTCTATGCCGCGCTGCGCCAGAACGGGATCTTCCAACCGCAGGATGTCCGCGGTGTCATCTTCGAGCAGACCGGCCAGTTCACCGTCATCAAAGCGGGCGAGCAGATCGATCCGGAACTGCTCAAGGGCGTTGCCGGTGCCGAGGAGATCCTGGGGCACGAACCGGGGGACCTCACCGAATAGCACCTGCGGCACAGCCC
Organism: Brevibacterium sp. HMSC063G07; assembly: GCF_001810665.1. Classification (NCBI taxonomy): domain Bacteria; kingdom Bacillati; phylum Actinomycetota; class Actinomycetes; order Micrococcales; family Brevibacteriaceae; genus Brevibacterium; species Brevibacterium sp. HMSC063G07. Next base: position 170,618 of record NZ_KV802363.1, on the reverse strand, counting down.
GGTCGGGACGCAGCTGCGCACAGGGGGACGAGGCGGAAGGCAGACCGCGGGGGCTCTCAGGTTTTGTGAACCCGGCTGTGCGAAGCTGGGCACAAACACTTCGGAGGAAGGAACATCTATGTCCACCATGAGCAGGCGCGATGTATTCAAGGGCGCAGGCGTCATTGGAACTGCGGCAGCCACGGGTGCCGGTCTTGCCGCCTGCTCCAGTCAGGACCTCGGCGAAATCGAACTCAACGCCGCAGATGTTCCCGAAGGCTCGGGCGTCATCAAGGACAACTTCGTCGTGGTGCAGCCGGAAAAGGGCCAGTTCAAAGCGTTCTCCGCGGTGTGCCCGCACCAGGGCTGCCTGGTCAATCAGGTGGACGAAGAGAAGATTGTGTGCCCTTGCCACACATCGCACTTCTCCTCTAAAGACGGCTCTTTCATCTCCGGTGCCGCACAGCAGGGACTGGAAGAAGCTCAGCTGACTCAGGACGGCGACAAGCTGCATGTCTCGGCAAAGTGACGTTTCCAGCCCGGGCGAAGCCCGCGGCTCACAGACAGCGCGCGCATCTGCGGCCGGCGAAAACGAGTTCACCCACTACGGCCGGGTAGCCACGTGGATGATTGCCCGGGGACTGTGGTCGGTCATCTTCGGAATCGTCGTGGTGTTCTGGCCGCGAGTGCAGGTCGACAGCCCTTTCAACACGGCCGTCGGCGTGCGCACTGCAGCGCTGCTCATTTTGGCCTACATCGTGGTGCAGGGACTCATGCTGCTGGGCCAGGCGGCGAAAACCCCCGCCCTGCGCACCCAGCTGCTGGGGCAGGCCGTTGTGGTCCTGCCCGCGGCAGGCTTTCTGGCCTTCGCGACAGAAGCCGGCGGTGTGCGGGCGGCAATCATGGTGTGGGCGCTGCTGCACGGACTGCTCGAAGCGTGGATCTACGTGCGCGTAAAACACCAGCGGATGTCCACTGATTTCGCAATCGCCGCGGCCGTCCACCTGCTCCTTGCAGTCGCCATGATCTTAGGCTCGAATATGAAAGCACTGTCAGAAATGGGCCTGACCGGTGCTGCCGCAACGATCATCGGGGTGGTCTATGCGGTTGGGGGCTTTACACGCAACAATAGGAAAAACACCGGCGCAATCAGCGAGGATAGGGAATGAGCAACCACGCGCACATCGGTCCCAGCTCAGCCGATGCCCACGGCATCGACGTACAGACGGCTCTGCGAAAACTCGATCCAGAGCTGTTCCGGCTTATCCAGCAGCTGGCCCGTGCCGAACAGCTGCTCGTTGCCACTGACTACGACGGCACCATCGCCCCCATCGTCGATTCACCCGCTCACGCCTACCCGAAAGAAGAATCGGTGCAGGCGCTGCGGGCACTGGCAGAACTTGAGAACACCACCTCGGCAGTGATCTCCGGGCGGTCCCTGCGAGACCTCGCCGCTATGTCGCGACTGCCCCGGGAAGTCCACCTGGTCGGGTCCCACGGCGGCGAAACCGATACGGATTTCGAAGAGTCTCTCTCCCAGTCGGAACAGCACGCGCTGTCGAACCTGCGCCACGGTCTTGCCTCGGTGCACGCGGCCATGCCGACGCTCAACATCGAACCCAAGCCCTCCGGCGCGGCCATTCACCTGCGCGGACTCGAAGGTGCCCAGCGCCGCCAGGCAGAAGACGCAGTGGCACGGCTCGAAGCGCTTTCGGGCGTGCGCTCCGTGCGCGGAAAAGAGGTCGTGGACCTCACTGTCGTCGACTCCACCAAGGGCGATGCCCTGAACAAACTGCGCCGCCGTCTGGGCCAGCCGACCGTGCTCTACATTGGGGATGACGCATCGGACGAACCGGCCTTCGCATCGCTCGGCGAAGCCGACCTCGGCCTGAAAGTCACAGAAGCCGCAGCCGAAAACCGGCACGGCGGCGAAAGCGCGCCCGGCGCACAAACCGCCGCCCAGTTCCTGCTGAGCGGACCTTCCGAAGTTGCACTCGTGCTGTCCTCGGTCGTCGCGCTGCGGCGGGCGTGGCTGTTCGGCAAAGAGGCCGTGCCCATTGAGCGCTACACGCTGCTGTCCAACGGAACGACAACCGCGCTGGTCGACCCGACCGCGCAGATCTCGTGGCTGCCGCACCCGCTGCCGCACTCGAACTCCCTGTTCTCCGAAATCCTCGGCAGCGACGACGCAGGCTACTTCTCCGTGGTGCCTGCACGCGAACCGAACGCACTGCCCATCTCGCAGCGCTACCGCGATGCCACACACATTCTCGAAACCCGCTGGCAGCAGGTGTCCGTCACCGACTACCTGGCACCCGTCGCCGACGCCGACCCAGCCGGTTCGGCAGTGCTGGTGCGCACACTCAAAGGCGAAGGCGAAGCGCTCATCCGCTTTGCACCGCGGCCCGACTACGGCGCCTACCCCGTGCGCCTGAAGCTTACCGACCGTGGTGTGCGCGTACGCGGTGCGACAGAAGCCGTTGAACTTGTCGCACCCGGCGTGCAGTTCAAAGTCATTCAGGACGGCGAATCAGAAACCGCTGTCGCTCGCGTCAAACTCGAAGACAGCGCTCCCGTCGTGTTGGCGCTGATCCTCGGTGCGGCTGAAAACACCGCTGCTGCTGTCCTTGAAGACGAAGCAGCTGTGCGCGCAGCCGCGAAAGAAGCATCGCGCGAATGGGTCGGCAAGCTCAGCCTGCCCGAACAATCGCGCGATCGCGTAGGCCGCTCCGCGCTGACACTGCGCGGACTGTGCCACGCACCCACCGGGGGAATCCTAGCCGCCGCCACCACCTCGCTGCCCGAAGGCATCGGAGGAGTGCGCAACTGGGACTACCGCTACACCTGGCTGCGCGACGGCGCTCTCACCGCTTCCGCGCTCGTGGACCTCGGCTCTGCGGCTGAAGCCCGCGGCTTCCTGGCGTGGCTCGAAACGATCATCGAACAGGCTGCCGAACAGGGTCTGACCGTCGAAGAGCTCCGCCCGCTATACGCGGTCGACGGTTCACCCCTGGTGACCGAAGCTGTTCTCGAACACCTGCCCGGCTATGCCGGTTCGCGGCCCGTGCGCGTGGGCAATGCCGCCGAACACCAGGTTCAGCTGGACGTGTTCGGACCGATTGCCGACCTCATTGTCAGCCTTGCCCGCTTTGACGGCACACTGTCCGATTCGCACTGGTCGCTGCTGGAAGCCCTCGTGCAGGCGGTTGCAAACCGCTGGCACCAAGCCGACCACGGCATTTGGGAAGCCCGGCGCGCCCCCAAGCACAACGTGTACACCAAGGTCATGTGCTGGCAGACGGTCGATCGGGCCCTCGCGGCAGCCGAAGAATTCGGCCGTCCCGCCGGGGCAGACTGGCAGCAGCTGCGCGAAGACATCAAAAACGACGTCTGCTCCAAGGGCTTCAACTCCACGGTCGGCGCATTCACCGTCGCCTACGGCGAAGAAGACCTCGACTCCGCGTGCCTGTTCGTCGGCCTGTCCGGCATGCTGCCGACAGATGACGAACGCTTCCGCGCAACTGTCGACGCCGTTGAACGCAGCCTGCGCGAAGGACCCACGGTGTTCCGCTACCGCTACGACGACGGCCTGCCAGGGCTTGAAGGCGGATTCCACATCTGCACGTCGTGGCTGATCGAATCTCTGCAGATGGTCGGCCGGACGGCAGATGCGCGCAATCTGTTCAGCCGCATGGAAGCGCTCATCGGGCCCACGGGAATGCTGCCGGAAGAATACGATCCCGTAGCAGAACGGCACCTGGGCAACACACCACAGGCCTACAGCCACATCGGGCACATCAAGGCGGCACTCGCCCTGAGCGAGTGAGCGTCACGCCGGGGGGGTGCATGAGGCAGGGGAGCGGCTATCTCAGTAGGCCAGGGCGCTCTTGCCCCACCTGAGGTCGGTTTTCGCACCCCCGGTGTGACCGGTGCCGAAAACCAGGTCCATGCCGAGCAGCTTCGCCTGCCCCTGTGCGATCACCAGGCCTAGGCCCATACCGCCTCCGCCGCCGCTGGAGAAGCGCGTGGGGCCAAGCGTGAGGATGTCAGTGGGGTAGCCGGGACCGCTGTCTTCGACGCGCACGGCCCTGTCTGTTGCGGTGACCGTAATCGGGTCGCTGCCGTGCTTGATGGAGTTGATGACCAGGTTGGAGACGATCCGCTCAAAGCGCCGCTGGTCGGTGTTGATGGTGACGTCGGCCAGTGCGAAGTCGGCGTTGATCACGTGCGCGCCGACGGCACCGGATGACCGCAGATTGCTGATGAGCGCATGCAGTGTGGACGCAACGTGCATGGGCTGAATGTCGACGTGTGAGGCCCCGCCCTCTAGCCGGGACACTTCAAGCAGGTCTTCGACAAGATCCTGCAGTCTACGGGCGCGCTCCTTGACCAGTTCGGCTGGTCGCGAGTCTTCTTCCAGCAGGCTGGCGGCGGTGATCAGCCCGGTCAGAGGTGTGCGCAGTTCGTGTGCCAGGTCGGCTGTGAAGCGCTGTTCGGTATCGATGCGCTCTGACAGCTGTGCGACGGCGGAGTCAACCGCATCGGCGAAGTCGGCGACTTCGTCGTGTCCGGTGGTGATGACATCGCCGATCTTCACCGAGGTGTCGCCTGCGGCTATCTGCCGGGCGACTTCGGCCCCGCGGGTCAGTCGTCCCGAAAGACTCCCGATTGTCAGCGCGCCGATTCCGCCGATCAGCACCGCACCGAAGACTGAGGCGAGGACAATGCTCTTGTTGAAGCGTTCGCGCATCTGTTCGTATTCGGCTGCTGAGTGGTAGACCGACAGCACTTTCTTTTCATCGCCGACGGTGATCGGCATGGCTGCCCACATGACCGGTTCGCCGGTTTCGGGTAGGTGCCCACGCACTGTGACGGTCCGTCCCTGCCGGGCAGATTCGCGCGCCTGTTCGGGAAGGCGGGGGCTGTCGATGCTGCTGTCCATCAGAAGCCGACCTGACTCGGTGTAGATACTGTGAGCCTGTTCGAGTTTCCATTCGGCTTGCCCGCGCAGCAGGGTGTCTTCGGCGCTGCCGGCGGTGTAGCGCACGATCGCGCCGAGCATGAGCGCTGTGAGCACTACGCCGATGACAAGAACAAGAACGAATTTCAGCCGCAGGGACACGGCTCAGCCTGCGAAGCGGTAGCCGTAGCCGCGGACGGTTTCGATCATGCGGGCGCCGATCTTCTTGCGCAGCCGCTGAATGTGCACGTCAACAACGCGTGTATCGCCGGCCCACTCCCAGCCCCACACTGTCATTGCGATCTTTTCGCGTGAGTACACGTGCTTGGGGTCTTCTGTCAGCAGCAGAAGAATGCGCAGTTCGGTGGGGGTGAGGTGGACTTCTGCTCCGTCGACGGTGACCGTCAGCCTGCTGTTGTCGAGTTCGAGAGAGCCCAACTTGGTCGTTGAGCGCGTTTCGGGGCTGCCGGCGGAACCTCCCGGAGTGCCTCGTGACGGATTCGGAAGTCCCGGTGTGGGACCGAGGACTTCCGGAATTGCGCCGGTGCCGAGGATGGGCGCAGTGTCGTTGCGGCTGGCCTCCCACCGTGAGCTTTCGGCAGCGGTCTTCTGCCTGCCCCCGGTGGGGGCGGATGAATCAACGGCATCCTGTCCGACGCGAGTCGAACCGAATCCCATCGCCCCTGTGCCTGCAGTGACGAAACGGCGGACAATTGTGCGGATGCGCGCATTGAGCACCTGCATGTCAAAGGGCTTCGTCAGGTAGTCGTCCGCACCGGCTTCGAGAGCTTGAACGACGTCGATTGGATCGGACCGTGCGGAGATCACAATGATCGGCACGGCTGATTTTTCGCGGATCGCGCGCGTGATGGACGCCCCGTTCATAGTGGGCAGCATGAGGTCGAGGAGCACGGCATCGGCGCCGTGTTCGGCCACGTATTCGTAGCCGTCGCGGCCGTCTGCGAAAGTCGTGACCGTATAGCCGAAGCGCTCCAGGGCCAACTGCGTGGTTTCGCGGATCACTTCGTCGTCTTCGACCAAGACAATGTGCATGCCCACCCCTTTCCGATGGGTATTGTACTGAGTTCTAGCGGACAGACCATCCGCGGATGATCCCGTCGATCGGCTGGTCCTCTTTGCTGACTGGGCGGGGGTCCAACCGGCCGTGTGCAGAAAAACGAGGTGCCGGTCGCGGCTGGCTGACACCGTCGACTTCTGTGTACGTGCCCCGGGCTTTCAGCTGGGGGTCTTCGAGTGCCTGTTCCATGGACCACACGGGTGCAACACAGGCGTCGGTGGGGTCGAAGACTTCCGTCCAGTGCGCCAGCGGGTGCTTGGCAATCGCTTCGGCAATGAGCTGGTGGACTTCGGCGAACTTCCGCGGATCGAAACGGGCCTTCTGCGTCCATTCGGGAAGGTCCAGGTGGGTGCGCAGCTCTTCGAAGAACTGCGGTTCCAGCGGTGCCACGGCAAGATATTGGCCGTCGGAGGTGCGGTAGTAGGAGTACGACGGCTGTGATCCGTCGAGGAAGTTCCGCCCGCGGGCGTCCTGCCACATGCCAGTGTCTTTCAGAGCCCACAGCATGGCGGCAAGACTTGCCGTGCCGTCGACAATTGCGGCGTCGATCACCTGGCCGCGGCCGGTTGAGCTGCGCTCGAACAGGGCCGCGAGGATGCCGGTGACTAAGAACATGGACCCACCGCCGAAGTCGCCCACAAGGTTGAGCGGTACGACTGGTGCACTGTCAGCGCTGCCGATGAGCGAGGCCATGCCGGTGCGTGCAATGTAGCCCATGTCGTGCCCCGCCCGGTCTGCCAGCGGGCCGTCCTGCCCCCAGCCGGTTATGCGGCCGTAGATCAGGCCGGGATTGCGTTCGAGGACCACGTCCGGCCCTATGCCAAGGCGCTCCATGACTCCGGGACGGAAGCCTTCGATGAGCACATCAGCACGGTCAAGGAGTTCGAGCACGCTTTCGACGGCCGAGGGATCTTTCAGATCGGCTTCGACGATCCGGCGGCCGCGTGCTGTCAGGTCTGACTTTGCGGCGCGCCCCGGCCGGTCGATCCGCACAACGTCTGCACCGAGGTCGGCGAGGACCATAGCTGCGTGCGGGCCGGGCCCCAGCCCGGTGAATTCGACGATTTTCAGCCCTGCCAGCGGTCCTGCCGCCTCTGCGGTCTGAGCAGCGCTGCCGCTGCCCGGGCTGTTGCCCGTTGTGCTGTGCTCTGTCATGGTGTCCCTTCCGCGACTGCTTTGTCATCTGGGTCACATATTAAACAGAGGCGCTGACACTGCCGAACAGTGCTTGCCATTCGGACGCGCGTACACTGGACGGCATGGCAAAAGACAAGTCGGTTTCGCAGCGCTCGGGTTCGACCAAGGCTGTGTCCTATAAGGACACGTACACCTTCGGCATCATCACGGCCCTCATCGTGTTCGTGCTGACAATGATCTTCACCCGCGGCTGGCAGTCGTTTGAGCGCTTTGGACTGGTGCTGCTCTACACCGTGATCACGGCGATCGTGGTCACCGGGCTGGCCGCGCTCATGAACTACATCGTGTCGAAGGACAAGACTGAGCACGACCCCGATTCGCCCGTCATGGACTGACACCCCGCTGGGGATTCACTCGCGGCAAGTCGCCTCTCGCTGAGAACCGACTTGCCGCCCAGGAGCAGAACAGCCTATGTGAAGCGCAGCAGGCGCAGGCTGTTGAGAACAACAAATACCGAACTGAATGCCATTGCGGCACCGGCAATCATCGGGTCCAACTGGCCGGAAGCGGCAATCGGCACGGCCAGCACGTTGTAGATGAACGCCCAGAACAGGTTCTGTTTGATGGTGCGCACCGTCTGGTGCGACAGGCGGATGGCCTGCGGAATCTGCTTGGGGTCGGAGCGCATGAGCGTAATATCCGAGGCCGCAATCGCAACATCGGTTCCCGTGCCCATGGCAACCCCCAGATCCGCTCCGGCCAAAGCCGCAGCGTCATTGACCCCATCGCCGACCATTGCAACTCTGCGTCCGGCATCCTGCAGAGCGCGCACGTGCGCGTACTTGTCGTCAGGCTTCACACCTGAGTGAACTTCGTCAATGCCGATCGAATCGGCAACAGCCTGCGCGGACACCGGGTTGTCTCCTGTCAGCAGGACTGTGCGCAGTCCCAGTCGGTGCAGCTCATCGACCGTGGCCTTCGCGGCGTCTTTGACGGTGTCGGCAACCCACACGCGGCCGCGGAACGCTCCGTCGACGGCGACTGCGACCTCGGTTGCTGCCGGGTGGTTATCGGCCGCTGGCACCTGGACCCCGCGGGAGGTCAACAATGACGAGGTGCCCAGCAGCACCTCGTGCCCGTTCACCTGGGCCTTGACGCCCCCGCCGGGGATGTTGTCGAAGTCGGTGACCACCGGCTGTTCAGCGGAGCCCGAGCCTTTGGTGCGCGGCGCCTCGGCATCCAGTCGGGCAGCTTCTTCGACAATGGCGCGGGAAATGGGGTGCTCACTTGGTGCTTCGGCGGCTGCGGCAATGAGCAGATCAGCTGAAGAAAGATCGTGGGAGACCACACGCATGCGGCCTTCGGTGAGGGTGCCGGTTTTGTCGAGCACAACCGTGTCGAGGGTGCGCGCAGACTCCATAGCCTGCGGGCCGGACACGAGTATGCCCAGCTGCGAACCCCTGCCGGAAGAAGCCGCCAGCGCAGTCGGCGTGGCCAGGCCCAAAGCGCACGGGCAGGCGATGACAAGCACCGTGACCGCAGCGTGCAGGCCGTCGGTCCAGGCGCTGAACACCAAGCCCCACACCAGCAGCGTGGCCAGGGCGATCACGAGAATTGCGGGGACGAAAACAGCGGAGATCGCATCGGCAATCCGCTGCGCTGCGGGCCTGCCGGTCTGCGCGCGGGCCACCAGGCGCGACATTTCAGCCAGTGTCGTGTCGGCCCCAACGCGGTCGGCGCGGACTGTCAGTGTGCCCGATGTGTTCATCGTCGCACCGGTGACCTTCGAACCGGTGCTGACGTCGACGGGGACGGGTTCGCCGGTGAGCATAGATTCGTCAACTGCCGATGATCCGGTGAGCACAGTTCCGTCCGCGGCAATGGATTCGCCTGGGCGGACTTGGAAAACATCGCCCACGTTCAGGTCTTCAGCGGCAATCAGGCGGGATGTCTGCTGGCCATTGGAACCGGTTTCCAGCAGCAGTGCCTCTTTTGCGCCCAGATTGATGAGTTCGCGCAGGGCCTTCGTCGCGTTTGACTTTGCGCGGTTCTCCAACAGCCGTCCTGCCAGGAGAAACACTGTGACGGCAACTGCGGCTTCGAACCATACGTGACTTCCGGGCGGCAGCGCCCAATGCCCGGCTGCCGCAAGCGTCACCGTCGTCCACAGGGAGTACAGGGTTGCGGTGGTCACGCCCACAGAGATGAGCGTGTCCATGGTCGAAGCACCACCGCGTGCCGCCTTGAAGGCCGCCGAGTGGAAAGGCCACGCACCCCACGTGACAACCGGGAGCGAAAGGGCGGCGATCAGCAGGTGCCAGCCGGGAAAATGCCACGACATGACCATCGAAATCACAATGACGGGCACCCCGAGGATCGCGCTGACAATCAGGCGCTTGCGGTAGCCCTGAGGGTCGGGGTTGGGATCGCGGCCGTCGGTGTCGGTGGTTTGGCTATGTGTGGCCTCCGTTTCCCCGGGCGTTGGCTCCGTGTTGCCTGTCTGGTCAGCTGAGTTTTTGGGCTTGGCGGCGTTTGCGGCCTCAGCTTCTGGGGCTGTTGCCCTGCGCGGGTGCAACAGTGATGCACCGTAGCCGGTCTTTTCGACAACGGAGATCAGTTCGTCGTCGGTGACGTCGGAGCTGACCTCGACGTGTGCCGAATTCAGCGGCAGGTTGACCACCGCCTCGACCCCTTCAAGCCGGTTGAGTTTCTTCTGCACGCGCGACGAGCAGGACGCGCACGTCATCCCCGTGATCGCAAGGTCGACTTCGCGGATCATTTGGCGATGGTGTAGCCGGCTTCATCAATAGCTTCGTTGATGTGAGCCTCGGCCAGGGGGAAGGTGGATTCGATGGTCACGGGAGAGACCCCGCCTTCGACGAGTTCGACGTCAACGGACTGCACCCCGTCGATTGCGCCGAGCTCATCCTTCACCGCGTTGACACAGTGGTTGCAGGTGAGGCCGGAAACGTTGATTGTCGTCGTAGTCATGAGCCCTCCTAAAGTTCGGCGATGCCATGTGAGCCATTGCTGAGGCAATAAGCCCAGGAGCCCACTGCGCTGGCGTGTGCCGCTGCACGTGTAGGCCTACAAGATCAACGAAAACAGCCGCCAGAACATTCCTGAATAAATGCTGAGGGGGGGGGAATCGGAGGGTTGCTAGTTTACAAGTTCTGACGTGTAGGGAAGTGGGAAAGGCTGCCGCATGGGGAAGCACACGGCGATACAGGCTACGCCGACTAAAGAAAGACTTCTGTCACTTGATGTCCTCCGAGGAGTGGCGTTGTGTGGCATCGCATTTGTCAACGTGATTGAGCTGTGGGGCGTGAACCCGCTCGACCCGCGAGATTCGATCGCCTGGACATGGTTGAACATGCTTTTCCACGAGCGGTTCTTCCCGATCTTCTCGCTGCTTTTCGGCATTGGCTTTGCGATGATCGTTCGCTCTGCGCAAAGGAGAGGGCTGCCGGAGTGGAAGGTTCTTCTGCGCCGATTGGTCCCGCTGTTTGTCCTCGGGCTTCTGCACGGCGTACTTCACGACGGAGAAGCCCTGACGCCCTACGCGCTCATCGGCTTGTTCGTCCTGTGGCCGCTGACGTTTGTGAAGCATGAAAAGCGGGGGATTATCGCCCTTGTGCTCGGTGTCCTCTTGGCCGCCGTGGGTGCCTGGTTTGGCGGCGTGATGCTCATTCCGGGAATGTTCCTTCTTGGTTTTGCCGCTACCGAATGGTCGGTGCCGCAGAGTCTTGATGCAAATGCGAAGAAGCCCGTCGTGGCGCTCCTTATTCTATTGCCCGTCGGTGTTGTTGCCGGCTACATCCAATACCTGGACCGCGCAAAGGCGGGGTACTCTTCGACGTCATCGGTCGTGGGAGTGATCCATGCTGCCCTGTGGATCGCTTTGGTGCTGGTGATCATGCACACTCCGCTGCGCCGTGTAATGGCGGCAGTCTTCGCTCCCTTGGGGCGTATGGCGCTGACGAACTACATTGGCGCGACCCTCGTCATGGTTGCAGCCAAGCCGTTCCTTGCTCCCCCAGAGGATCAGCTCAATTCTCCTGACAGTGTCTTCTACCAGGCGTGGGCGCTCGTGATTGTGATGCTGTTGCTCCAGTCCGTGATCAGCACGCTGTGGTTGAAGAAATTCAAGCAGGGTCCGCTGGAAAAGGGGTGGCGTTGGCTCACTTGGGGTTCCGCCGGGAAAACTCCTTCTCCGTCTCAGCCTCAGCCGCCGACCGCACCTACCGCAGAGTGGCGCTCAGCTGAGTAAGGAACCCATGCACAGTTGACGGAAGTTCTGCTGGCTAGGGGAAGATTGCGGCAGGATCGCAGTTTTTGCCGCAATCTTCCCCCTATTCAGCAGAGATACAGTCCCGCAGCTATAAATTTCGCGGGGAAAAATACATGAGGCATGGACCCTGTTCACCCGGGGACTTTCCATGAGTCTCGTCGGAGCGTTGTCTGCAGGCGGTATTTTAGGTAGAGTTGCCGCATCAAGACCGGTTCCGCTGCTCCTCGTAGCAGTCCAGGGCCGGTCCTCATTTTTCTTCGGACCTCCGAGGGGCTTACGTGGCGCAGCCGTCGAAAAACTTTAGGTCTCATGGTCAGCAGATCGAACTTCTGCGCTTACGCGGTATGCACATTGAAGATGAGGCGATGGCCCGCCGGGCACTCGAGCGCGTGAACTACTACCGGCTCTCGGGATACTGGTTTCCGTACCGTCAAAGGTCGTCGAATGGCGGCCAACGACTCGACGAGTTCATCGCTGGCACTTCCTTTGAGGAAGTGCTTGCCCTATACGAATTTGATGAGCGGCTGCGGGTTGGCGTTTTGACACCCATCGAACTGGCATTTCGTTCGGCCTTGGGGCACGAGCTTGGACGCATCGCCCCCCCCTGATCCATTTGAAGCCCAACCTGCTGGGCCCTGTTGCCAGAGATCCTGGTCGCTCAGCTGAACCATCTCGGACCTACAAAAAGTGGAAGCGCCGGTTTGACAAGGAACTGTCCCTTTCGCGTGAAGACTTCGTTGTTCATCACAAGGAGAAATACTCGGGGCAACTGCCCATTTGGGCGGCTGTGGAGGTCATCGACTGGGCGGATTCAAGGGGTCGTTGCAACACCTCTGATCAGCAGAGGGGGCTCCTGCGGAACACTGGTAGGTTTTCTTCAGTACCGTCACAAGCATCCGAGGGAGGTCGTTCTCTGTGGACTATGACGTTGGAAACTGGCTCTTTCACCTTGGGATGCTGCTTATCGCTGTTCTCACTTGGACCTACTACATCCGCTGCGTGCGGATGAATCCCAGGTCCGAGGAGTGGTATGACGAAGACTGCGACCATTCACAACCTGTCGGTTGGGCTCCCCCGAACCGCGATCTCGCGCTCTACTTGTTTCCGTACTCCACGATGCTCGGGGGCGCTGTCTCAGTCGGGTGGTTGATCAGCCACCTGAACCTTCCCAGGTTCATTGAAATGATCTATCTGGGCCCGCTGATGGCTGCTGTCGTCATCGGATGCATCGGCACTTTAGCAACATTCGGCATTCCGCTGCCGTGGCCCTTTGTGCCCCGCTGGGTCGTCGAAATCCGCAAGACCAAGCGTGCTCGGGCTCGTCAGCGCCGAGAAGCGAAGAGGGCAAACAAGAACAAGTAGGCGCGGCTGGCTGAAACCCCGCTGCAGCCAGCTCCCAGTGAGCCCGCTGCCCTACAGGATTGCCCTCCCTACCTCATCAGCCAAGCGAACGAGGCTTTCCGGCAGTTCCAAGTACCCCGACCCGTCGCTGTTCTCCACAACGAACGGCCGCACCTCGAGCACGTCGCGATCGCCCGCAAGCACCTCGCGAACACCTGCGTGCCCGTGCAGTTCCACAAAAGTGCACAGCTGCGGGGGCATCAGCTGGAGTTCACCAGCAGCGCTCTTCCGCACAGCCTCTGCCGGAGTGATCCACCCGTCGACAGTGGATTCGGCCGACACCCCAAGAACCTCCTGCCCCATAGGACACGCGGCCAGGAAGAACCATGTGTGGAAGCGGCGCGGTTCAACCTCGGGTGTGACCCACACACTCCACGGCGTAAGCCAATCGGTGCGCAGCACTAGCCCGTGCTTGCGCAGAAGATCCGCAAAGGACATCTCTCGCGCATCAACAGCGTCCCGGTCGGCCCGCCACTCATCCGTGTTGAGCGCTGTCAGTTCGCCGCCGTCACTCGCTGTGGCAAGCAGATACCCGGACTCTTCAAAAGTCTCTCGCGCCGCCGCAACCAGCAGCCCCCGCGCCTCATCCGCGGTGACACCCAGCACCTGCGCCCATTCCTCGGGCGTCGGCCCGTGCCAGGCTTCAATATCCGCACTGTCAGCCGCATCGACCTTCCCACCGGGAAACACGGGCCTGCCTCCGAACACCATCGACGACTGGCGCTTCTGCAGGTACACCTCCGGGCCGCGCTCACCATCGCGCAGCAGAATAACGGTGGCCGACGGTCGGGGAGTGTCAGGCTCAGCACCGGCCATACGCTCTTTGATCTTCGCCAGCGACTCTGCTGAGAAGTGAATTCTGGGATCCATGCCCTCACTGTATGGCCCCACCACCAGGCGCGCCACCAGCAGGCCCGCACCCGCCCGACAGAGAAGACCGACCCAGGCGGCACCTCGTGGTTTTCTGCCATACATCACGAGGTGCCTGCCCGGTCCGCCTATAGACTCCAGCTGAGGGCCACTCACCCGGGCCCGGCAGTGGGTGCGGCACGCGGATACAAGGAGCAGATTCATGGGACAGCGGGCAGAAGCAGCGGCACTGCGAGTGGCTCGTCTGTCCCCGCGGCTGTCTGACTATGCGGAGCTGCGCTCCAGCTGGCTGCGCGACATCATGGCAGGTATCACGGTGGGGATTGTTGCGATTCCTTTGGCGCTCGCCTTCGCCATTGCCAGTGGGGCACCGGCGGAAATGGGTCTCATCACCGGGGTTGTGGCAGGTTTTGTTGCGGCGGTCTTCGGCGGTTCCCACGTGCAGGTGTCAGGTCCCACCGGCGCCATGGTCGTCATCCTGCTGCCGATCGCCACGGAATTCGGCTATCAGGCACTGCCGATAGTCGCCATTATGGGCGGGATCCTGGTGATCGCCGCAGCGGTGCTCAAACTGGGGCGGGTGGTCGCATTCATCCCGTGGCCCGTCATTGAGGGCTTCACCCTGGGGATCGCCATCATCATCTTCATGCAGCAGGTGCCCGCCGCCCTGGGTTCGAAACCGGGCGATTCGACCAACGCCATTATTGCGGCCGCCCAATCCTTTGCCCACATCAACATCACCCAAATGCTGTGGTCACTGGCCATGGTCGCTGTCGTGGCCGTCATCATGGTCGGCTCGACCCGCCTGCACGAACGGCTGCCCGGTTCGATCCTGGCAATCATCGCTGTCGCGGTCATTGCTCAGCTGGCCGACGCGCCGCTGGCCGTGATCGGGGAACTGCCCACATCGCTTCCCGCACCGAGTGCCCCAGAAGCCGATCCAGCGCTGCTGCAAGCACTCATCGGCCCCGCAGTCGCCGTTGCAGCCCTGACCGCCATCGAATCGCTGCTGTCGGCCCGCGTGGCCTCCGGCATGACGTCGGCGGGCGCCTATGACGGCGACCGCGAACTGTTGGGGCAGGGCCTGGCCGGGGTCGCCTCCGGCTTCTTCGGCGGCATGCCCGCCACCGGTGCAATTGCCCGCACCGCCGTCAACGTCCGCGCAGGAGCGCGCACCCGCCTGGCAGCTGTGGTGCACGCGCTGTTCCTTGCCGGGGTCGTCTACCTGGCCTCCGGGCTCGTCAGCCAGATCCCGATGGTTGCCCTGGCCGGTGTTCTGCTGGTCACCTCGGTGAACATGGTCGATTATCACAACGCCGGCAGAATCCTTCGCACCAGCAGGCAGGACGCGTTCATCTTTGCGCTCACAGCACTCATCACGGTGTCCTTCGACCTGATCTTCGCGGTGCTCATCGGCATCGCGGTCACCGCCGTCTTCGCACTGCGGGCCCTGTCGAAAACCGCCGCGGTCGAACACGAAGAGATCCCCGAACCCCACCAGCCGGAAGACAAGCACATTGCGATCGTCCGCTTTGACGGGGCACTGTACTTCGGCATCGGCGATCGCATTCTCACTGCCGTCGAGGCCATTGAGGGCATTAACGATGTTGACGTCGTCATCCTCAAACTATCCCAATTGAGGTTTATGGACTCTTCCGGCGCCCGAGTACTTGCCGAACTCATCAAGGTCTTCGGTCGGCGCAAGATCACAGTCATCGTCAAAGGCCTGCAGGCACAGCACGAGCACCTGGCGAGCTCGACCGGAGTCCTGTCATCGCTTGCCGAAGATGACTACGTCATAGCCTCACTGCCAGACGCAGTTGCCCAGGCCCGCGAAATCGTCGCGGCGAAGCGTGGCTGACTTTCAGCACCGAAGCTATATTGAGACAACTGGATCTCGGCGGCGAAGGAATGCCGGGACCGCTGGGAAGCGCGGAATCGGGGCATGGCCCCCGGCGCGGAAAGGAAAATACAATGCGTGATTCGAGCGGAGAACGCGGCAGTGCCCTGTGGCTTGCGGCAGGCGCCCTGTTTGTCATCGCGGCATGCATCAACGGATTCAGTGACGGGCTCCTCGACGTCCTCCCGTACACGTATGCGCTCATCGGAACCGCCGTTTTCGCAGCGGCAGGCATCCTCGTGGTCCTCGCTGCACCCGGAGAGCAAATCGGAATCTTCCTGCGAAACAACCGTATGGTCATGTATTTGGGACTGCCCCCGATCGTCTGCAGCATCCTCGTGCTGCTTGAAGCGAACATGGTCAGTCCTCCGATGGAGGAAACTCCGGGCTACCTCATGCTGTTCGCCCTGCCCGAGCTCATTGTGGTGGCAGCGATCTGCCTGGCATCAGCCTTTCCCCCAGACGTGTCTGCCGCCGCCACCGACAGTGCCGCCACCGACAGTCCGCTAACCGTCGACACCGAGCAAAGATCACCCGCCTCGACGTGGATCGTGTGCGCGGTCCTCTATGCTTCAGTGCTTGCCGTGAGCGTCGGCGGGACCTTCCTCGAAGAAATGCTCGCCAACAATGTGGCTTTCCCGGCTTCCCGGATTCTGGTGCTGTTGCTTCTGACCGGGGCGCTCACGTGCGCCCTGCGCGCTGATGCACTGATCAGCTTGGCGCAGCAGAAGAAACTGTTTGTCCCGCTGATGGTGTTGTCAATGCCGACGCTCATGGCGGTCTTCTCCCTGGCCATTACAAACTATGGCGGCCATGGCGAGCTCTACGACTTCACCTACCTCGACGTGATCCTCGAGTTCATCGGCGCGCTCGGGCTGCTCGCGTCCATCGTCCTGGTCTCTCTCGGCGCGTGGCGCTCGAGGAAGGCGTAGACCTCGGTGCGGTCAACACCGGGGAACACCCCCGGTGGGACCGCGGCAAGGAGTGACGCGTGGGTGCGGGCGGACGGCCACGAGGCGTCTTCCCACTTCGCACTGAGCTTTTGCGGCGGCTGGGAACAGCAGCTGGGGTCAGGGCACTTCGATGTTGACCGGTGCGGGGTTCCCTGGCCCGTGAACCACTTCACGTGGGCAAAGGGCACACCGACGCTGATGGAGAACTCCCCGCCGGGCAGCACCCGAGCTGTGCACCAGAAGGTCCCTTCCGGGGTGTCCGTGTACTGGAAGTACGGGCTGAATCGGTCTTCAACCCGGTACACGGCACGCGATGTGAATCGCTTGCACGCAAACTGCCCTTCCACAGAGCCCAGGGGATCCTGGGGGAAGGGCAGTCCGTCATTGGAGTACGCCTTGTGAATGGTTCCCGTCTTGGCGACCTTCATGAAGTGCACCGGCAGGTCGAGGTGCCGGGTGGCGAGGTTCGTAAATCTGTGCGCGGCTGTTTCGTAGGACACCGAGAAACGGTCGCGCAGCTCCTCAATAGAAATACTCCGGTTTTTCTTGTCGTTCTGCAGCTGTTCGACAGCAGATTTTTCCGGCACGAGCAGAGCTGCGGCCAGATAGTTGACTTCTACGCGCTGGCGGAGGAAATCCTGGAAGCTTTTCGGCGGAGTGTGGCCGAGCACGTGTGAAGCCAGGGCCGTGAGCACGTGAGAGCGCGGATCGCCCAGTGCCTGTGAATCGTTCGACAGGTACAGCCGCTTATTGCGCGTATCCGATACCGAGCGCGTGGAGTCCGGAAGGTCCGGCACGTAGTGCAGGGAATAGCCCAGGTGGTTGGCGATTGCGGCTGTCTGTGCCTGTGACAGGGGGCCGTCACCCGACCCAATGGCGCTAAGCAGCTGTGCCGCTGCAGCTTCGATGTCCGGGAAGTAGTTGTCCTGGGCGCGCATTTCTTCGCGCAGCACTCGGTTGGCCCGGCGAGCCTCCTCCGGTGTTGCGGCCCGCTGTTCAAGGACTGTCGCCAGGGCCCGCTGCAGTGAGGCAATCGCCTGGAGTTCGTCATTGCCCAATGACTTCGCTCGGACCGTCGGCAGGCCCAGGACGGAGTACAGCGAAGAGTTCTGGCGGCGCTCAACTTCGAGTTCCAGCGCAGCACGCGGATCGGCCGGGGTGGGGTTGAGGAGGTCGTCAACCGAAACGTCCAGCGCATTTGCCAGCGCCCCGAGCATGTCGAGGCTGGGCGCTCGCTTGCCGGTTTCAAAGGCGGAGATCTGCGATGCCGCCCGGCTCACGAGCGCACCCAGTTCCGCCATGGTCATCCCGGATCGCCTGCGGTAGTGGCGCAGGTTCAGGCCAATCGACAGGGCATCTGCTTCCGCCTGATGTGTGCTTGCTTGGGAGCCTGCCGCAGGCGGTTTATGAGCGTTCGAGGGAGGAAAGCTGCTGTGATGTGGGCTCGTCATGGGGCAATTATGGCACTCGCATCAGCAGAAACGCGAAAATTCTGCAGAGCAGAAAAACGGAGAAAATTCTTCTGAAAAACTCTTTTGGAGGCGTGCGTCACAGAGAAAGATAGAACCCAACACCGGAACCCGGCAGCGCATAGCCTTCCAGCAATCGCTTCCTCCGGTGCAACGGCTCAAACGGCTCACAAAGGAGAAACCATGACTGACCTGCACAACGCTTCGGCAATCCAGAAGGACTGGGACGAAAACCCCCGCTGGAAGGGCATCGACCGCGACTACACCGCGGAAGACGTCGTCAAGCTCCGCGGCTCGCTCATCGAAGAGCACACTCTTGCCCGTCACGGTGCCGAACGCCTGTGGGAACTGGTCAACACCGAAGACTTCGTCAACGCCCTCGGCGCGCTGACCGGCAACCAGGCCGTTCAGCAGGTCAAGGCCGGGCTCAAGGCCATCTACCTGTCCGGTTGGCAGGTGGCAGCAGACGCAAACCTCGCCGGTCAGACCTACCCCGACCAGTCGGTGTACCCGGCCAACTCGGTTCCCGCTGTTGTGCGCCGCATCAACAACGCCCTCATGCGCGCCGACCAGATCGAAGTCGCCGACGGCAAGAAAACCGTCGATGACTGGTTCGCCCCGATCGTGGCTGACGCAGAAGCAGGCTTCGGCGGCACCCTCAACGTGTACGAACTCATGCGCGGCATGATCAACGCCGGTGCTGCCGGTGTCCACTGGGAAGACCAGCTGGGCTCGGAGAAGAAGTGCGGCCACCTGGGCGGCAAGGTGCTCATCCCGACCGCGCAGCACATCCGCACCCTCAACACGGCCCGCCTGGCAGCCGATGTCGAGAACGTCCCGTCGCTAATCATCGCCCGCACCGACGCCGAGGCTGCAACGCTCATCACCTCGGATGTCGATGAGCGCGACCAGCCCTACATCACGGGTGAGCGCACCGCGGAGGGCTTCTACCGGGTCAAGAACGGCATCGAGCCCTGCATTGCCCGCGCCAAGGCATTCGCCCCGTACGCCGACATGATCTGGATGGAGACCTCGACGCCAGACCTCGAAGTCGCCAAGCAGTTCGCCGAAGCGGTCAAGGCCGAATACCCCGACCAGCTGCTGTCCTACAACTGCTCGCCGTCGTTCAACTGGAAGAAGCACCTGGACGACGACACGATCGCCAAGTTCCAGCGCGAACTGGGCGCTATGGGCTACAAGTTCCAGTTCATCACCCTGGCTGGCTTCCACGCGCTCAACTACTCCATGTTCGATCTGGCTCACGGCTACGCCCGCGAACAGATGAAGGCCTACGTCGACCTGCAGGAACGTGAATTCGGTTCGGAAGACCGCGGCTACACCGCAACCCGCCACCAGCGCGAGGTCGGTGTGGACTACTTCGACCAGGTTGCCAACATCATCAACCCGCAGTCCTCGACGACCGCAATGAAGGGCTCCACCGAGTCCGCCCAGTTCTGACCAAAGAGTCAGAAGAACCCAGAGCACGTCGGCTCTGGCCGTCAAGTCGGAGCCGACGTCAACCCAGAAAAGGAAAACACCGTGTCTCGCATGATTGTCCGCGGAACCCAGCAGCCCGAGTTCGGCAGAGTTCTCTCCACTTCCGCGCTTGAGTTCGCTGCGGCTCTGCACAGCGAGTTCGAGACCGAACTGCGCACAGTGCTGCACAGTCGGCAGGTCTCCCGTTCTGGTTCGGACGTGGGCCGCCTGCCGGCTTCGGGGCAGTCCGGCGAAGCCGAACGCACGATGCCGGGCTTCCGCGTTGTCGGTGCTGGTCAGGACGTCTGTTCCTCCGCAGACTCCGTGACTGGCACTGCCGACGCGGGCAGCCCGCACGCGGTCGGCACCGCGGATGGCACCAGCAACACCGCGGGGTTTGTCGAGGTGGTTGCTCCTGCTCTGGGTCAGCAGATTTCCGACGCTCTGCGTTCGGGAGCACAGCTGTGGGTGGCTGACTTCCACACCGGGTTGAGCCACCGGTGGAAGAACGTCGTCATCGCTCAGCAGAACCTGAGGGCCGTTGTGCGGGGAGAGGCTTTTGCGCTCGATCCGCACAACGGTCACCGGGTCAGCATCCGCACTCGGCACATGCCGTTGGTGAGCATCCGTCCGCGTGAGCTTCACGCCCGCGAAGCCGACCTGGTGTGGGAATCCGACTCCGGGCGGCGGGTGCGCTCGGTTGCCGGTCTTGTCGACTTCGGCCTGTTCTTCTTCCACAATGCGGCCGGTCTGCACAAGCGCGGTGAGCACCTGCGGGTACACCTGCCGGGCATTGAAACAGCAGCTGAGGCCGCCTTGTGGAACAGCGTCTTCGCTTTCGCGGAAGACCGCATGGGGTTTGAACGCGGTTTTATCCGCGCGACCGTCCAGGTGGACACCTTCGGCGGTGCTTCCTTCCTTGAGGACATTCTGTTCGCCCTGCGGGAGCACTGCGAAACCGTCACCACGGGTGTGCGCGCCTACATGTCTTCGCTCATCTCCGCTGCTCGCGACTACTCGGACATTTCGTTCGACGACTGGACGACGCTCGACTTCGACGAACCCTCCGTGACCGCACTGCTCGACCGCGCGGCGGCACTGAGCGCTGAGCACGGTGCCCTGTTCAGCGCCGAGTTCGATTCCACACGGCCGGAAATGACGCGCATCCGCGTGGGCGAACCAGCCCTGGTTGACGATGCCCGCGAACTGCTGGAGACCACACGCGAACTGGTAGACGCCGGTACCACCAGGCCGACCGTCGACCCGGGCCGCCGCGCCCTCATTGTGGGCGCACGCACCCCGAACATCAGCATCGACGATGTTCACGCCAACATCCGCCGCGTGCTCGGCTACACCGACACCTACCTGTCGGGCCTGGGGGAGTACCGCGAAGACGGTCGGATGATCGGCACCGCCGCGGCGGAACTGTCGCACAGCCAGCTGTGGCAGTGGCTGCGCAACAGCGTGGAGCTCACCGACGGCCGCACTTTCGACACCGCTGTGTTCACGCGTGCTGTCGCAGAAGAACTCGCGATTGTGCCGCTGCACGCCGCCGACTACTTCCACGAAATCGCCGACATGCTGCGCGAAACCGTCGACCACCCCGACTTCACGGAGTCTTTCGTTCGGCTGGCCTACGACCGCTTCCTCGTAGAGCGAGCCGCACGTCGGGCCTCGTGATCCGGTTCCCACCCGGGAACTGAAGCACACACAAAGCGCACACAGAAAAACTGGCGAGGTGCCGCTCCTGGTGAGCGGCACCTCGTCAGTTTCTGCTTGGGTCAGCAGGGGTGTGGGTGGAACGGTCAGCCGTTCTTCAGTGCACTCCAGCGTTCGGCGTGGTCGGTGGCAAGCTGGCGGGCCTGGCCGATATACGTCTGCGGGCGCAGCTCTTTCAGGCGTTCGGCGTCCTCTTCCGGCAGACCCAGGCCCTCAGTGAATTCCTGCAGCTCAGCCTGGCCGATCCGGTGGCCGCGCGTGAGATCCTTGAGCTTTTCGTAGGGGTTGTCCATGCCGGGAACGCCGCGCAGATAGGCCGCGCGCATGACCGACTGGACGGCCTCACCGAGCACTTCCCAGTTGCCTTCGAGGTCAGCGTCGAGGGCGTCGCGGTTGATGTCGAGCATCTTCAGGCCCTTGACCAGGTTGTTCATCGCCAAGATCGAGTGGCCGAACGCCACACCGATATTGCGCTGCATTGTCGAGTCCGTCAGGTCGCGCTGCAGGCGGCTGGTGACAAGCGTGTCGGCAAGGGTGTTCAGCAGAGCGCACGACACTTCGAGGTTCGCTTCGGCATTTTCAAAGCGGATGGGGTTGACCTTGTGCGGCATGGTCGAAGAACCGGTCGCGCCCTCAACGGGGATCTGCTTGAAGTAGTTCATCGAAATGTAGGTCCAGAAGTCCGTCGCCAGGTTGTGGGCGATCCGGTTGAACCTGTCGATGTCGGAGTACAGTTCCGCCTGGAAGTCGTGCGATTCGATCTGGGTGGTCAGCGGGTTGAACGTCAGCCCCAGGCGGTCTTCGACAAAGCTGCGGGCGATCTCGGGCCAATCAGCATTGGGAACCGCGACTGCGTGAGCGGCGTAGGTGCCGGTCGCCCCGTTGATCTTGCCCAGGTAGACGGTGTTCTTCACCCGCTTGAACTGGCGGGCCAGACGGTGTGCGGTCACCGCGATTTCCTTGCCCATGGTGGTCGGCGTGGCAGGCTGGCCGTGCGTGTGGGCGAGCATGGGAACGTCCGCGAGTTCCTGCGCCATGGCAGTCAGCTGATCAATGAGCGCTTCGGCCCGCGGCAGCCACTGGTTTTCGACCGCACCCTTGAGCCCCAGCGCGTAGGACAGGTTGTTGATGTCTTCGGACGTGCAGCAGAAGTGCACGAACTCGCGCAGGTCATCCCCGCCCAGCTCAGCCAGGCGGTCCTTGATGACGTATTCGACGGCCTTGACATCGTGCACCGTGACCTTCTCAATGTCTTTGAGTTTGGCAATAGTGGCAGCGTCAAAGTCCTCGACCAGCCCGCGCAGGCCCGCCTTCTCTTCTTCTGTCACAGTGCGCACTCCGCCGACCACACCGTTTTCAGACAGGTGGATCAGCCACTCCACTTCCACGTGGATGCGGTCGCGATTGAGTGCGGCCTCAGACAGGTAGTCGACCAGGCCCGCCGCATCGGCACTGTAGCGGCCATCAAGCGGGCTCAGGGCAATAGCGGGATCAAGATCAGCCAAAGTCACGCGAGTCATAGGCCCATCATCCCACGTCTGCTCCGGCGACGATTTCCAGAACCTCGGCGCCATACGCCTCGAGCTTTTTGTCGCCGACCCCGCTGACCTTCCGCAGAGCAGCCGACGACTGCGGCTGGGCAATCGCAATGTGCATAAGTGCGGTATCCGGGAACACCACGTAGGCAGGCACGCCCGCGTTCGCGGCGGTGGTCTTCCGCCAGGTGCGCAGGCGGTTGAAGATCTGCTCCTGGTCTTCTGTCAGGTGGAACTTCCGCACACTTCCTGCCGAGGCGGAGCTCGTCCTGCTCTGCCTCTTCGGCTTGGCCAGTTCGACCCTCACCTCACCGCGCAGCACCGGGTCGGCAGACGCATCGACCATGAACACGCCGTACTCGCCGACCGGCACGGTCCAACCGCGCGCCGTGGTCTGTCGGAATACCGAACGCCACTGGGCTTCGCTCAGATCGGCCCCAATGCCCCACACTGACAGGCTCCCGTGGTCAGACTCTTCCGAGCGCGGATTGTTCTTACCGCGCAGCACGTCAATGATCTGCCCCGTGCCGAAGCGCTGACCGCGCTCGCGCTCCAAGCGGATAATGGTCGACAGCAGCATCTGCACCGGCACAGTCGCATCCCACGCCTGCGGGGGATGAAGGCACGTATCGCAGTTGCCGCACGGGCCGGATTCTTCGCCGAAATACTGCAGAATCTGCTGGCGGCGGCAGCTGAGCGACTCACACAGGGCGAGCATGGAATCCAGGTGGCGGCTTAGATTCTGCCGGTGCTGCGGCGAACCCTCCGACTGGCTGATCAGCCTGCGCTGAGCCACAACATCGCCCAAGCCGTACACCATCCACGCGGTCGCCGGCAGGCCGTCCCGGCCGGCTCGGCCCGTCTCCTGGTAGTAGCCCTCAACGGACTTCGGAAGATCCACGTGGGCGACAAAGCGCACATCCGGCTTGTCAATGCCCATCCCGAAGGCAATCGTGGCGACGATGACAACGCCGTCCTCACGCAGAAATCGCGCCTGGCGCGCCGAACGCTCATCCTGCGGCAGACCAGCGTGATAGGCCATCGCATCGATGCCCTGCTCACACAGATAGTCAGCAAACTGCTCCGTCGACTTGCGCGACAGACAGTAGACAATACCCGCCTCACCCGGATGTTCATCCTTGATCAGCTGCACCAGCTGACGGCGCGGAGAAGTCTTCTCCGCAATGCGGTACTGAATGTTCGGCCGATCAAAACTCGAAACAAAATGGCGCGCCTCACCCATGGCCAACCGCCGCGTCAGTTCATCATGGGCAGCCGGGGCGGCGGTTGCCGTCAGCGCGACACGCGGCACGGCCGGAAAACGCTCGTGCAGAACCGACAAACCCAGGTAGTCAGTCCGAAAATCATGCCCCCACTGGGACACACAGTGCGCCTCATCAATAGCAAACAGCGAAATCTGCGTCTGCTCCAACAGGCGCAGCGTCCTTTCCTGGACGAGCCTTTCAGGAGCCAAGTACAGAAGATCCAAAGCACCCGAACGCAGCTGGGCCTGCACCTCGTGAGCTTCTTCCGGGCTCAGACTCGAATTGAGGTAGGCGGCTTTGACCCCGAGCGCTTCGAGGGCGACAACCTGGTCCTCCATGAGCGCGATGAGGGGCGAGATGACCACGCCGGTGCCGGGGCGCACCAGCGCAGGAATCTGATAGCACAGCGATTTACCGCCGCCGGTGGGCATGAGGACTACCGCGTCGCCGCCTGTGCACAGGTGGTTGATGATCTCTTCTTGTTGGCCCCGAAACGACGAATAGCCGAAGACGGAATCGAGAACTTCGGCGGGGGTTCGCTGTGCGGCAGTCACGGGCACACCCTATCCGTGTCCATGCAGTGTGCGCCGCTGAGTATCGGCTGACTGTGGATAACTGCACGTGTGTCCACAGGCTTCGGTCGACCCTGGCCGGCGTGGGCAGGCCGCGCTGAGGATCAGGCCATGGATGAACTGCACGTGATGATGAAGCAATGGGAAGCCATCAGCGGCGAACTGGCGATGCTGGCAAACGCCGTGGCCGCAGCTGATCCCGATTACTGGGAAGGTGCCGCTGCAGAAGCCTTCCGCTGGCAGCTGCGGGAGCGAGCCCGCGCGTGCTCTGAGGCCGGGCGCATGGCGGACGAGGTCGTGCGGGCTTTCGCCGAGCACGTCAGGAAGGCGGCGTCATGACGTGGCTCGACCTGGACCCTCGCGCTTTCGCAGCGCTGCCGCCAGACCTCGTGGCGCTCCTGCCGCTCGGGATCGTACCGACTCTGACGGAGCCGGCTGTTGGGGAGCCAGCTCACGAGGTGCCGGTTCCGGGGGAGGGGAGTGGCACCTCGGGTTCTGGTGGGGAGGGCTCCCCCGGGAAGCCCGTCAACGGTGCCGAGCTTGCACTCGCAGTTGCCTTCGCCTCGAACCCATTTGTCTTTTCCGCCTATGCGTACGGACCGCCGGGCATTCTGGTCATCCACGCGGTGTTCGACCCGGCAACCGCCGCGGTCATCGTGCGCCGCGACAGGGGCGATGTGGAGGCGGACGGCGGTGCGGCCGACCGTGGTGCGGCCCTACACGGGCGTCTGCTGCGCGGAACATTCTGCGACCTTGGTGACCTCCCGCAGATTATGGGAGACATCCTTGCCGCGGGCTTCAGCGACGGAGCCTTTGCCGTGGGCGCACTCACCCCTGACGGGACGCCTGGACAGGTTTTCGAGCACATTGAATTCACTGCGGCGGACCGTCCATCCGCCATCGTCGCAGCACTCGATGCGGCGCTCGCCGCGGCTTACGAGTGGGTGGAGTCATGAGGGTTATCGGCGGGGAGCGCGGATTTTCTGCCCGGCTTGAAAACATCCGCAGCGCGGCGGGCACTCTGCGGAACCTGGGTGAGAGCGCTGGCGACGTTGTGCGGGCGTCACCTCGGCCGCCCGGCGTGGGCTCGCTGCTGGACTCTCCGCTGACGTGGGCAAAAGTCGAACACGCCTGCGCTGAGTTCTTCATGCGCACCCGTGGGCTGGGCGACAGCCTCACGAAGCTCGGTGCGCAGGCGCAGCTGGCAGCGGCGGGCTACGAAGCTGCCGATTCTGCCGCCCACAGGGCGCAGCAGTTCGGCAGTTGGGCGGCCGGCTGGGGCCTGGGTGTGGCGGTGCGGGTGACAGCACCGGTGTGGGCGGTTCCGGCGGCCATTGCGGCACTGACAGCGGCCGGATGGACAGCGGCGGCGGACGGGCTTGTCACCCTCATCACCGGGCGCAGTCCCGAACTCGGAAAGAAGGCCATGGCCGCAGCCCGAGGCATCTTCGAGCAGGCGGTGGCAGACAACACAGGCGCGTTCAGCCGGGTGCTTGATTCCGGGCTCTCCGGCTTCGGCACGGGCCTGCTGGGCCTGCCGCCGCTGCCGCCCATCATCGATGCAATGCGCGCTGGCCCGCTGACCCGCTCTCTGGCCAAGACCGGCGAAGCGCGCGGGGCCTTTCCCACCGAACCTCCGGAGGTTCGCTCTCACGCGGCTGCGGCGGGCGGTTCGCCGCGTTCCCTGTCCGGCCTGTACGAACGCCAGGTAGCCGCACACTCCGGTCGCGAAAACGGCAGGGTTCGGGTGGATGCGGTCCGCGGACAGGACGGCAAGAAGCGGTACATCGTCTATGTGCCGGCAACAACCGACTGGAGTGTCAAAGGCGGACGCAACACAACGGACACGGCAACGAACGTGCAGACCATGGCAGAGCGAGAATCAGCCATGCGCCACGTGGTGAAGACGGCAATCAGAGAAAGCGGCATCCAGCCCGAAGACGAAATCATGCTCGTGGGCTATTCGCAGGGCGGAATCGTCGCGGCATCGCTGGCAGCTGATCCCGAATTCCGCAAACAGGCGCGCGTGCGGCAGGTGGTCACCGTCGGCAGTCCCGTCGGCCGCTTCGACGTGGGGAACACCAAGGTGCTGTCGATCGAACAGGACCGAGACGTAGTTCCGGCACTCGACGGAACGGACAACCCTGACAAGCGCACCTGGACCACGATCATCGCGGATTCACCGCCGGTGGACAGCCCCCTGGGTGCTCATTCCTCTGAGGCGTACACCGAGGTCATCCGCGATCTTGAGAGGAGTCGACAGCCGGATATTGTTCAGTTTTCGAAAGACAATCGCGACTTTCTCGGCGGCACCGTCGAAGAGTCGCGCGAATACGAAGGGGTCCGCCAGGAAAAGTAAAAGTGCATATTGGCATAGGTCCTCACTTCCGTTAGATTGTGTTCACGATGTGAAACACGTCGCCGACGTGCAGGCAAACAGCCGAGCGCTCGGTTGGTATGGCAAAGAGGCCACAAGCCCATTCGGCCACGATTAGAGGAGACGCAATGACCTCGAATCTCGCAGGCAACACCAGTGCTGCTCAAGATTCAGATCGTCCGATGATTCAGATGCTTTCGCCGGAAGGCAAGCGCGTTCGCTCCGGGGAGTACGATTCCTACGCCGCAGATCTCACAGGCGAGGACATGCGCGATTTCTACCGCGACATGGTGCTCATCCGTCGAGTGGACGCAGAAGGCAACGCCCTGCAGCGCCAGGGTCAGCTGGGGCTGTGGGCCCCGCTGAAAGGCCAGGAGGCAGCGCAGATCGGACTGGGCCGCGCACTGCGCAAACAGGACTTCGTGTTCCCCACCTACCGTGAACACGGCCTGGCGTGGTGCCGCGGAGTTGAACCCGAAACGCTGCTGGGCATGTTCCGCGGACAGCACCACGGCGGCTGGGACCCCCAGGAAAACCGCTTCCACACCTACACGATCGTCATCGGCTCGCAGGTACTGCACGCCACCGGCTACGCCATGGGCGTGAAGTTCGACGGCGACGTCGCCACCGGCGACCTCGAACGCGACACGATCTCGGTTGCATGCATGGGCGATGGCGCAACCAGCCAGGGCGACGTCTCCGAAGGCCTCAACTTCGCGGCGGTTTTCCACGCGCCCGTCCTGTTCTTCATCCAGAACAACCAGTTCGCCATTTCCGAACCGAACTCCGCACAGATGGCAGCACCGCTGTTCAAGCGCGGAACCGGCTTCGGCGTTCCCGGTGTGCGCGTCGACGGCAATGACGTGCTGGCCATGTACTCCGTGGCCAAGGCAAGCGCCGATTCGATTCGCGCAGGCCTGGGCCCCATGCTGATCGAAGCGTTCACCTACCGCATGGGTGCACACACCACCGCTGATGACCCCACCAAGTACCGTTCGGACGCGCTGACGGAATCGTGGCTCGAAAAGGACCCCATCGACCGGGTTCGCCGCTTCCTGCACCGCGAAGACTACGCCGACCAGGAATTCTTCGACTCGATCGACGAAGAAGCCGACGCGCTTGCCGCCCGGATTCGCGGGGCCTGCATGGCCATGGATCCGCCGGCGCCGTCTGAGATCTTCGATTCCGTGTTCGTCGAAGAGCACCCCCTCATCGAAGCCGAACGGCGTGAGTACCTGGAATACCTCGACTCCTTCGCAGAGGAGGGCGCACTGTGACCGCGGCATCCGCACTCGACTCGGTTCAGAAGATGCCCCTGTCCAAGGGCATCACCGCGGGGCTTCGCAAGGCAATGGACGAAGACCCCAAGGTTGTTCTCATCGGTGAGGACATCGGCAAGCTCGGCGGCGTCTTCCGCGTGACGGAAGGACTCCAGAAGGACTTCGGCGAGCAGCGCGTCATTGACGCCCCGCTGGCGGAATCCGGCATTGTCGGCACCGCAATCGGCATGGCCATCCGCGGCTATCGCCCGGTTGTCGAAATCCAGTTCGACGCCTTTGTCTTCCCGGCCTACGACCAGATTGTGACCCAGCTGGCAAAGCTGCACGCGCGCACCCGCGGCAAACTCAATGTGCCGGTGGTCATCCGCATCCCCTACGGCGGCGGCATCGGCTCGCCCGAACACCACTCGGAGAGCCCGGAAACCGTCTTCGCCCACCATGCGGGGCTTAAGATCATGGCGCCGTCGAACGCACACGACGCCTACTGGATGATCCAGGAGGCCATTAAAAGCCCCGACCCGGTCATCTACTTTGAGCCCAAGCGCCAGTACTGGCTGCGCGGCGACGTCGACCTCGGCAATCCCGCCACCACCGCGTACAGTGCTGAAGTCGTCCGGCCCGGACGGGACTGCACGCTCGTGGCCTACGGCCCGCTTATACCGCAGGCACTCGACGCGGCAGCGGCAGCGGCGGAAGAAGGCGTTGACCTCGAGGTCATTGATCTGCGCGGTCTCAACCCCATCGACTTCCCGGCCATCGAAGAGTCCGTGAAGAAGACGGGCCGCCTTGTTGTTGCCCACGAAGCCCCCGTGTTCCTGGGCTTGGGATCGGAGATCGCCGCACGGATCAGCGAACGCTGCTTCTACCACCTGGAAGCGCCCGTGCTGCGGGTCGGCGCCCCGCACGCCCCGTACCCCGGTTCGAAGCTCGAACAGCACTACCTGCCTGACCTCGACCGCATTCTCGATGCCGTCGACCGGGCCATGGACTTCTAAGGAACCCAATGACAGACACATTTCTCTTGCCCGACCCGGGCGAGGGGCTGACCGAAGCTGACATCATCTCGTGGAAGGTCGCCGAAGGCGACACCGTGACGGTCAACCAGATCCTCGTTGAAATAGAAACCGCAAAATCACTCGTCGAACTGCCCAGTCCGCACGCCGGTGTGATCGCCAAACTGCTGGTTGAAGAAGGCCAGACCGTCGAAGTCGGCACCCCGATCCTCGAGTTCGAAGGCGACGGCACGGCCTCTGGTGACGCTCCCGCAGCCGGTGGCGCTGCGGAGGACGCTGCGGCCGACGAAGGCACCGGCCCGAACCTCGTGGGCTATGGAACCACCGCGCAGTCCAAGCGCCGCCGCCCCCGCAAGGGACAAAAGCCGGAGGACCAGCATGCAGCCCCGGCACCGGAAGCCCGTGCGGCTGCGGCGGATCCGGCTGTGCAGCCCGCACCGGAACTGCCAGAGACAGCCGGGCGCGCTCTGGCCAAGCCGCCGGTGCGCAAACTAGCAAAAGACAACGGCATCAACCTGGCCGATGTCCCCACGACCGGCGAAGGCGGCGTCGTCACCCGCGCCGACCTCATGAACTACATGGAGAACGGTCAGGCGAGCTCCGCGCCCGCCCAGACGGCCGCCGTGGCGACAGGCACCTCGGCAGCTGGCGGCTCGGGTGCAGAAGAGCGCATCCCGTTCAAGGGCGTCACCAAGTTCATGGCGCAGGCAATGGTCGATTCGGCGTTCACCGCACCGCACGTCACCGAATTCCTCGACGTCGACGTCACCGCAACCATGGAACTGGTGTCGCGCTTCAAGGCGTCCGGTCTGCTCGGCGACGTCAAGCTGTCACCCCTGGCGGTCGTCGCCAAGGCCGTGACCTGGGCGGTAGCTCGCAATCCGCGGATCAACAGTTCGCTGGAAGGCGATGAAATCGTGGTCAAGCACTACGTCAACCTCGGCATCGCCGCGGCAACACCGCGCGGCCTCGTCGTGCCGAACATCAAGGGTGCTCACACGATGGGCCTGGGCCAGCTTGCAGGAGAAATCCGCGAACTGGCACTCACCGCCCGCGAAGGCCGCACCACCCCGGCCGCGCAGACCGGTGGAACCATCACGATCACCAACGTCGGAGTGTTCGGCGTAGACGCCGGAACCCCCATCATCAACCCCGGCGAAGCCGCCATCCTCGCCTTCGGCCAAGTGCGCCAGCGCCCGTGGGTTGTCGACGGTGAGATCGTGCCGCGCGACATCACAACGCTGGCAGTGTCCGCCGACCACAGGCTGGTAGACGGGGAGATCATCTCGAAGTTCTTGGCTGACGTGGGCCGAGCGCTCGAAGACCCCGCGATCATGCTGGCCTAAGCGGCAGCGCCGATGCGCCGCGGGCTGTGCCGGAGAGCCAGTCCGATTTGGCGCATCGGCGCGCAGCGGCTTAGAATGATTGACTGTTGTGGCCGAATTGCGCCTCAACGCGCTCACACAGCGATGCTGAGCACAGGCCCTTCTCTCACAGGCCTGACACACGCTGGTGAGACATCGTCGGAACACGGGACTATCCACCCCGCAGGTTTCGCACACGCCCTGCACCGGGCAAAGAGCATAACCACCGCTGTGTTCACGTCGACGCGACTGTCGACATGGGAACGTGCCCGGTGGAACTGTGAAGATGTCTCGGCGGCCCTCACGCACACGGCGCGAGGACAGCGCCGCCGGCAGAAGTCAACTGGAGGAGAGTCATGGCAGCAGTCTGCCAGGTAACCGGGGCCACCCCTGGTTTTGGGAACAACGTCTCCCACTCGAACCGCCGCACCCGTCGTCGGTTCGACATCAACATTCAGAAGAAGCGCTACTACGTGCCGTCGCTGCGCCGCAAGGTCACGCTGACGGTTTCGACCCGCGGCATCAAGGTCATTGACGCCCGCGGCATTGACGCTGTGGTCAACGAGCTCATCGCCAAGGGAGTGAAGCTCTGATGGCAAAAGCACAGGACGTACGCCCGATCATCAAGCTGAAGTCAACGGCAGGAACCGGTTACACCTACGTGACCAAGAAGAACCGCCGCAACACCCCCGACCGCATCGTCATGAAGAAGTACGACCCCGTGGTCCGCAAGCACGTCGAATTCCGCGAGGAGCGCTGATAGTCAATGGCTAAGAAGTCTAAGATCGCACGCGAAAAGCAGCGCCAGGTCATCGTCGAGCGCTACGCAGAGCGCCGTGCCGAACTCAAGCGTCAGCTGGTTCACCCTGACTCCACAGACGAGCAGCGCGAAGAAGCACGCCTGGGTCTGCAGAAGCTGCCCCGCGACGCTTCGCCGGTCCGTCTGCGCAACCGCGACCAGGTTGACGGGCGCCCGCGCGGCTACCTCCGCAAGTTCGGTGTTTCACGCGTTCGCTTCCGGGAAATGGCCCACAAGGGCGAACTTCCTGGCGTTACCAAGTCGAGCTGGTAAGGTTTTTCCTGTTCGTCTCGGTTATACCGAAACCTGAGTCCTAGAGGAGGACGCTTTTATGGCTAAGAACCGCAGCGAGCTTGTCGCAGAAGTTGCAGACAAGTCCGGCCTGACGCAGAAGCAGGTCTCTGACGTTCTCGACGGTGTCTTCGATGCCTTCGCAGATGTTGTCAGCAACGGCGAAAAGCTCACAATCCCGGGCTGGCTGTCCGTTGAGCGCACCGAGCGTGCTGCTCGCAAGGGCCGCAACCCGCAGACCGGCGAGGAAATTCAGATTCCCGCCGGCTACTCGGTGAAGCTTTCGGCTGGTTCGAAGCTCAAGGCTGCTGCAGGCAAGCCCTGATCCAGCAGACCGCGAACTTCACGTTCTTGAACTCTGATCGCGGCGTCTAGCGCTGCGGCGAGCACCCACGAGGGGACTCCGACAACTGTCGGAGTCCCCTCGTTGTGTTTCAGGCCCAGAGGGTGAATCCGGCCCACCGGCATGTTGGCCAATTGGGGGTGTCGATTCGCTCGCTAAGCAGAAGAGCCGCACTAAGGTTGAAACTTCAATAAATCGTTGTTAGTGTTTTCCTTGAAAGTTCACTTAGCTTAGGAGTTTCATCATGGCCGCACTGCCGGCAGGCCTGACCGCAGGCACTTGGAATATCGACCCCAGCCACTCAGAGTTCGCTTTTCGGGTCCGTCACGCGGGGGTTTCACGCGTGCGCGGTTCCTTCGATGTGATCGGCGGCAGCTTCACGGTGGGGGAGTCCCTGGAAGAACTGTCTGTCAGCGCCCACGCTGATACCGCGTCCGTTGATACGGGCAATGCTGACCGTGACGCACACCTGCAGCAGGCGGACTTCTTCCTGGCCGAGGAGCACCCTCGGCTGACATTCGCTTCAACTTCGGCTGTGCTCGGGGCTGACGGTGAGTTCACCCTCGTCGGCGACCTCACGATACGCGGTGTGACAAAGAGCGTCGAGTTCGCCGCAAGCTTTAACGGCGCCGCCGAAGATCCCTACGGACAGACGATCGCCGGTTTTGACGCAAGCGCAAAGGTTGATCGCCGCGACTTTGGGATCGCATTTGACGCCGCCATGCCCGGCGGCGACCTTCTGGTGGGCAACCGTGTCGACATTCTGATCGAGCTTGAGGCAGTGAAGGCCTGACCGGGCTCCAGGCCGAAGCGTGCGGGTCCAGGCGGTTGCGCTGAATCGCGGCCACAGGTTGCGGTAGTCTGCCGAACAGACATTGTCACCGCCCAGCATGCACATGTGCGCACTGTCATCACGCGGAGCGCGCGGCTGTGTCGGCCACCCGCTGCAAGCGTCAACATCGTTGTCGACCGAGTTCGCAGCTCTCGTCCAGTGGTGTGCCGAATAGGTTCCGCTGGGCGAGCTCTGCGCTCGGTCTTCAAGGAGGAATGACGTGGCAGAAGTTCCCGCACTCAGGCGGTCTATTGGGATTCTCCGGCACCTGGGGTCCTCGCTGCTGCCGGTCAGTGCCGGCGCTCTCGCCCGAACCCTGAGCATTCCCCGCTCCAGTCTGTACGACCTGCTTTCGGTTCTTGAAGAGTTCGACATGGTGCGCAGGTCTGAGAACGGCTATCTCCTCGGTTCAGGTGTGGGCGAGCTCAATGCGGCCCATTCGCGTCACGATTCTCTGCGGCGAATCGTCCAGCCCGCTGCAGCTGAAGCTGCCGAAGCAGCTGGCGGTTCAGTGTGCGTATCCGTTCTGCGCGGTGGAGAAGCGCACTGCCTGCTGAGGGAAACTGCGACGTGGCTGCCCGGCACCGGGGCGCAGTGTGAAGCCCGCAAGCCCGCCTATCTCACCGCAGCGGGCCGGGCGATTCTGTCGCGGCTGGAGTGGCGGGAAGTTGCGGTGATCTATTCCTCAGAGCCCGTCTTTGCCCAAAGCGCCGGGCAGGAGCTGCCGTCGTTGCGGGAATTCAATGCAGAACTGGCGGAGGTTCGATCTCGCGGCTGCGCGCTTGAGCACCCTTCAATGGGCAATGCCGTCTTGACGGTTGCCGCGCCCATAGTCGATGCCGCCGGGCGGCCGATTGCAGCGTTCGGCGTTTCGGTGTCGCCAGAAGGCATCGTGGCGGATCGTGAAAGGGAGGTCAGCGCACTGGCGATCGAGGCTGCTGAGGGGGTTTCAGCACGTCTGCGATGAGCGGATTCCAGTAGCCCGGACGATCGGGCCAGTGAGAGCGCCCCTGTGTTTTGATTGAAAGCTAATGTATTAATATACGAAAACAGTAAAGGTTAATTTCCCCAAAACGTCTGTTGGTTCACGAAGCGCGCAGATGCATCTCACGTAATCGCGCTCAGGGCTTCGTGTCCCTATTTCTCGGTAGGCTGAGAATCGAAATAATCATCTTCGGTTCGCTGTTACCGTCAACGCCACAGCAGGCGCACGTGCAGAAAGGAGCACGAATGGCGGATGTCCCTGCTCTTCGGCGAGCAGTTTCTATGCTGCGCGCTATATCCGTCAGCAGCGAGCCCATGAGTGCCGGGCAGCTGTCCCGCGAACTTGAGATCCCGCGGTCGACGGTCTACGACATCCTCACGGTTCTCGAAGAACTCAACGTTGTCATCAAACGCAAGATCGGCTATCTTCCCGGGCCCGCTTCATCGGGTTTCGGGGCTGCGTATCTGCGGTCAATGCCGCTGGTCAACGCGGCAGCTCCGGCTATTCGCGCGCTTGCTGACGCTATGGACGGCTGTGTTCACCTGTCCATGCTTCGCGGCAGAAAAGCTCAGATCCTCGCGGTTGACCGCGGCACCGGCGCACCCGTCTGCTCAGACTGGGCCGGCGACATGCAGCCGGTGGAAACATCAGCTCCGGGCCGGGCGATCTTGTCGTGCCTGCCCAGGGACGCGGTTGCTGAACTCGTTGACGACAGCATGGTCGAGCGAGTATTCGAAGAAATCCGAGCGGTTCGCCTGCGCGGCTACGCGGTCGAACGCAGCAAAAACGACAACACGTGGATCATCAGCGCTGCTGTGCAGCCCAGGTCCGGTTCGCTGGTTGCAGCGCTGTCGGTTGTCCTGCCTGCCGAGCAATGGGATAACGACAGCGAACTGCGCGCTTCCAAGGCCGTCAAGCTTACTGCCAAGAGGCTTTCCGACCGCCTGAGCTGACGGTTAGGGTTGATCCGTGACCCTCCGACACGACCCGGCGGACGAACCCTTCTTCCGCGAATGGAACAACGCGCGGCGTCGCGAAACCGGGCGGGTGCGGACGATCAGCCGGTCCCGCGCACGTTCAGCTCTGCTTCAGCAGCATTTGGGGCTCACGCGGGATCTTCCAGTCCCTGCCTGCCTTATCGTCGGATCCAAGGGCAAGGGCACAGCGGTGGCGGCAGCAACGGCGACCCTGCACGCTGCAGGCCTGCGCGTGGGAACCATCACGAGCCCGCCCCTGCGGCATAATCGCGAACGGATCCGCGTCGACGGCGCCGCTGCTTCTCAGAGTGACTACGAGGCTGTTTCTCGGCGGGCCGCCCGTGCGCTTGACTGCCTGCCCGCACCGCATGCGGGCTATCTTCCGCCTTCGGGCATGTTCACTCTTGTCGGCCTGCGTTGGCTATTGGATGCCGAGGTGGATGTCCTGGTTGTCGAAGAGGGCCTGGGCGGTCTCAGTGACGATGTTTCGCTGTTCTCGTACCCGGCCGTCGGCGTCACGCAGATCTTCAGCGAGCACCTGGATGTTCTGGGCGGTTCGCTCGATGCGGTTGCAGCTGATCTGCTGGGAGTCATCGACGAAGCCACTGAGCGGGTTGTTGCTTTCTCTCCGCAGCCGCCCCAAGCGCAGACCCGCCTGCCCGCAAATACGGTGCCGATTGAAACGGGGGCGACGCTTGAGCGCAATATCCGCGTTGGTGCTGAAACCGCCCGCAGCCTGTTGGCCGTCAGCTTCCCGGACAGACCGCACCAAGCCCTGCCGAATGCCCGGGAGCTCGCCGACAAGCTGATTCTGCCGGGCCGAGCGTCCCTGCACGCCGTGGATGGGGCACAGTGGTGCATTGATACGTCAATCAGCCCGGAGGGTGTTGCCGACATCCGCGGCCGGGCCGAGCGCATTCTGCGCCCGGGCTTTCGCGTGCTGGCAGCATTTCCCGATGTCAAAGACGTCGAAGGCTGCATAGCTGAACTCGACGGACTGCCGGTGACATTCGTCGGCGCAGGCCGCGAATACCTCAACTACACCCGCTCACAGGCAGGCACGACAACTCAGAAAGCAGCACACGACGCCCGAACCGACGGCTGCGATGTGCTGGCCGTGGGCACCCAGTCCTTCGCCGGCGAGCTGCTGGAACTCCTTGAAGTCGAAACCGACCGCTGGTGGTGAGGAAGGCCCGTCAGTCGTCGTCGACGATCTCGCCTTCGATCACCTGGGGGCCTTCGCCTCGGCCGTTCCAGCCCCCAGCCCGCCCGTCCTGCGTGCGGAAAGCGCGGAAGGTGGTGGTGATCCGGCGGGCCAGCATCAAGCTGAAGACACCGTAGACGCCCAGCAGGAAAGCAGCCAGGTACATGCCGACGGTGATGGTGTCTGCCGGGAACATCGGCATGACAAACCCGGCGATCACAGCGGCAATGCCGAGCACCAGGCCCAGCCACCACGACCGAACGCCCAGGCTGCGCATGAGAACAGACACGAGAATGACGCCCGTGCCGAACAGAACGGCGACAACGCTCATCACCACAACGAGGAATCCCAGGAGTGCAGTGGGTGCGGCCAGAATGAGAATGCCCAGCAGACCTGACAGCAGCGCGTGACCCAGGGCCAGGCCTGATTTGCGGCGCACCGAGGCGACAAGGGCAAGAACGGCATCAACCAAGAACCACGTGCCGACCAGGTAGGAGAACACCACCGCGCTGTGGCCGGGCCACACAATCAGCAGAATCGAAGCGATGAGCGCAAAGACGCCCTGCAGGACTAAGAAGAGGTTGATCGGTCGGACTGCCACGGTAGATCCCTTCCTCATACAGCTATGTCCAAAAGCGCCTGGCCGGCCGGGTAGGCGCTGACTGCGGCCGGGAGCTTCCCCGGTCGTCCCGACAGGTACACCTGCAGCAGCCGCCCGGTGGGCTGTGCTTCCGAACTGGGGTTCAGCCCCAGCCGGTGCAGTGTCTGCTGGGCAACGGCGCCGTGCGAATCGTACAGCTGCCCGATACCCGGTCTGGCGGCGCGAATGACGTCGGCCACCAGTCCGTAGTGGGTGCAGCCCAGCACTATGTCGGTGATGCCTTCGGGGGTGTCGGCCATTGCTTGGGCGACTGCCGCGCGAATGCTCACGGGGTCAGCTGCGTCAATGGCCTGCGCCAGTCCGAAGGCCGCTGTCTGGTGAACGTCGAGACCGGCGGCAAACTTCCCGATCAGCTCATTCTGGTAGTCGCTGTTCGTTGTGGCCGGAGTGGCCCACACGGCGAAGGGTCGTCCGGTTTCAGCTGCGGGTTTGATGGCGGGCACGGTGCCGATGATCGGAATGCTGAACTCTTTGCGCAGAGCGGGCAGCGCATTGACCGAGGCGGTGTTACAGGCCACGACGATCGCATCGGGGCTGTGCTGGGCCAGGGTGCGGGCTGAGAACAGCGCCCGCTTGGTGACATCGGCACCGGAGAGTCTGCCGTAGGGGGCGAAGTCCGGGTCCATGGCAAGCACGAGGTCCGCCTGCGGGGCTGCCCGGTGGATGGCGTGGGCAAACGCCGTCAGTCCCAGTCCGGAATCGAAGACGCCGATGGTGGTCATAGCCGCAGCTTTCTGGGTCGAGGTGTCAGCGAGTACGGGTTGTTCTGTTCCGGTCCGGTGGGGTCAAGGCGGGTCTCGGTGGGTGGGACAGCCGCCGGGCCGCTGGGACCTGCCGAACCGCTGGGTCCGGCACGGTCAGCTGACATTTCCGAGGTGGCGACCTCCGCCGGTGTTGTCCGGTGCGGAGTTCTGGGGGCGGGTGGGGTGAACCGGCGCATCTGCTTGAAGTGCGCCTCGGTCAGCCCCTTGCTGTATTCGGGGGCGATCATGAGCAGGCGCTCGCCGAAGAGCACTGTGAAGTGCTCCAGGGTGGCAGGCTGGACCAGGTCGTCGTCAATCCAGATGGCCCGTTCGTCCGGGTGCTCGCGCAGAAACCTTTCGACCGCTTTGGCCTTCCACCACGTGTGCGGATCGTCCGCGTAGTAGTTGAATGACGAGTCCGGCATGGGCTCGACCGCGTAGCGGCCGGTGAAGCCGAGCTTCGGTTCGATCTCTTCCGTGCACAGGTGCGACCACGTGGACAGCCAGACCAGCTGGGCGTGACGGCGCCGCACAAAGCGCTCCATGAGCTGCACGATGTGCGGCCGGTAGTGGAGTTCATAGTTCCAAGCGCGCACAGCTTTGCGCTTTTCCCGCCTGAACCGAGGCTCCGGCACGGGATAGGAGTTGAGGACGCCGTCGACGTCGAGAAAAATCCGCACGGGCGACTGGGCTTGGACCATAAGTTCATGGTAGCCGCGACCGTTGACAGAGCGGACATCCGTGCCGCAGCTCGAGTTGACCCGTGGCTTGAGGACGATAAAGTACAGGTGCACGGTTTTCAGTGTTCATTCAGCTAAGCGGCTGATTGGTTGACGGAACTGTCAGGGTTGATGCGTTCCGGCACTCGTGAGTTCTGTGTGAAAGCCAAGTTGGTGTCAACGGAGACAAAGGAACATCATGCTCAAACGTTTGCGCTCTACGGCTGTTGCTGCAGCAGTCGCCTCAATAGCCCTGGTCGCTTCTGGCTGCGCTGGCGGCGGTGGAGACAAAGGCACAGATATAGTCACGATCGCGACCGGCGGTTCTTCTGGTGTCTACTATCAGGTGGGCGCTGGATATGCGAACCTGCTCAAAGACTCACTGGGTTCTGATGCAACGGTCCAGGCCACTGGCGCTTCGGTCGAAAACGTCACGCTGGTCCACGACGGCAACGCCGAAATCGCGTTCACGCAGGCTGACGCAGTCGACCAGGCAATCAAGGGCGAGGGTCCCTTCGAAGACAAATCCGCAGACAATATTCAGGCCATCGGTGCGCTGTATGACCAGTACATCCAGGTGGTCACAACAGAAAAGTCCGGGATCAAGACCTTTGACGACCTCAAGGGCAAGAAAATCTCAGTCGGCGACGCGAACTCCGGTGTAGAGCTCAATGCGCGCGCTGTTGTCAAGGCCTACGGGTACACCTATGACGACTTCAACGTCGACTACCTGTCCTACGCAGATGCCATTGACGCCATGAAGAACGGCCAGCTCGACGCCGCTTTCTTCACTTCGGGCATCCCGAACTCAGCCGTCAGCGACCTTGCGACAACCGAAAAGGTGGTTGTGCTTCCGCTGGATGGTGAGGGTGCGAAGACTCTGCTCGATGAGTATGACTACCTCGGCGAAGCCACTGTTCCGGCTGATACGTACAAGTCTGCCGAGGACGCTAAGACCCTGACCATTCCGAACCTTCTGATAGCCAGCCCCGACCTCACAGAAGAGGCGGGCTATGAGATGACAAAGGTCTTCTACGACAACCTGGACAAGCTCGAGAAGTCGCACAGCTCGGTTGCGGACATCGACATCGACAAAGCGGCTGACGTCAAGGTTGCCGAGCTGCACCCCGGGGCTAAGAAGTACTTTGAAGAAAAGGGACTTCTGTAGAACCCGCATGGCAGGCCGTACACCGCTGCCCGGCAGCGCGCGAACGCTGACGCGCCGCGCGCTGCTGGGCGCGGGGCTCGGCCCGGCGGCAGCACTGATGCTCGCCGCCGATGTCCCCGACCGGCGCCTCGTAGTCAGCTCTGTCCGGCCCGAGAAGCAGACTTTCTACCGTGCGCCGATCGGCGACGGCGACAGGATCACACTCCGATGGATCCACTCGGTGGATCACAACCCCTGGGTGGAGCACTACGCGGTGTATGGACGTGAACTCCGCTTGGACTGCATAGAGCTTCGGACAATGGGGGCGGGAACCCCGTCGAACGCACCCCGGGTGTACCGGTCTGGAAGCTCGCTGCACATGTGCGGCTATGACCGGCCGTACCAATCTCTCAACTGGATACATTCCCACGATGTTGCACACACAGTGACAATTCGTCGAAAGCGGGGCAGTGAGTGGTCTTCGGACTTCATCGAGACCACAGATCTTCCCCATCACGCTTCGATCACCCTGCGTGTTCTCTGAACGTCACGTCCTTACGGGGCAGTTCGCGTTCGGCGTTCATCGCCCTTCACATTTGGAGATTTCATGAATTCGACTGCATCACCGAAATCGACGTCTGATGGCTTCAGCAGCACAGACGAACTCAGCGAAGACGCCCAAGAGCTGTTGGAAGACCTGGACCGGGAGTCGCGCACCCGGCCGTATCAGGACACGTGGCTGAAGACCCCGGTTCTCATAGTCGGAGTGCTCCTGTCGCTCTACCACATGTACATCGCGCTGTTCTCCGGCCCGCCGCAGCTGGTGCACCGCGCCATCCACGTCTCAGCCATCCTCGTGCTGTGCTTTGCCCTCTACCGCCCAACGCGCAAACAGGGCAAAGCAACCGTTCCCTGGTACGACTGGATTCTGGTTGCCATATCAGCCTCACTCGCGGTCTATATTGCGCAGCAGTACAGCCAGATCGTCTCCGCTGGTGGGCGCTTCGACACGATTGACGTGGTATTCGGCGCGCTTCTGGTGTTCGTGGTCTTGGAAGCCGCCCGCCGCCTCACGGGGTGGGCGCTGCCCATCCTGGCCGTGCTGTTCATCGTGTACGGCATCTACGGTCGGATGATGCCGGGGGCATTTAAGCACCGCGGCTACGATCTCGACCGCATTCTCAACTTCATGCTCTCGACGAACGAAGGCGTCTTCTCCACGGCGATCGGCGTTTCGTCCACCTATATATTCCTGTTCATTCTCTTCGGCGCAGTGCTTGCCAAGTCCGGCATGGGAGAGTTCTTCAACAACCTCGCCATGGCCGTAGCCGGCCAGACTCGCGGCGGTCCGGCCAAAGTGTCGGTGATCGCCTCTGGCTTCCTCGGGTCAATCAACGGTTCGGCGATTGCCAATGTTGTGACCACGGGTGCTTTTACGATTCCGCTCATGAAGCGCATCGGCTACCGACCCAACTTCGCCGGGGCAGTTGAAGCCTCCGCTTCAGTGGGTGGTCAGCTTCTTCCCCCGATTATGGGAGCAGCGGCGTTCATCATGGCCGAAACCCTGGGCATCCCGTATCAGCAGATTGCGCTGGTCGCGATCGTGCCCGCGCTGCTGTACTACCTGGGCATCATCGCCCAGGTGCACCTGCGGGCCACGCGCGACGGGCTGAAGGGAATCTCAAAGGACAACATCCCAGCGGTTCTGAGCGTGCTGAAGGAGCGCGGTCACCTGCTGATTCCGCTGGCATATCTGCTGTTCATGCTGTTCTTTTCGGGCCGCACGATTCTCTTCTCCGCTGTCACAACGGTCATCGTCACCATCATCGTGGCTCAGCTGCGCAAGACCACGCGGATGTCAGTCAAGGACATTCTCGAATCTCTCCGCGACGGGGCGATCACCGCTGTCTCGGTTGCTGTTGCATGTGCGTGCGTCGGGATCATCGTCGGCATCGCAACGCTGACGGGCCTGGGCGTCAAACTCGCCGGAGCGATTGTCGCCATCGGCGGAGGCCTTCTGCTTCCCACGCTCATCATGACGGCTCTTGCCTGCATCATCCTCGGCATGGGACTTCCGTCTATTCCGGCCTACATCATCACCGCGACCATGGCGGCTCCGGCGCTGGGCGAGCTTGGCGTCGAACCGCTGGTTGCGCACCTGTTCGTGTTCTACTTCGGCCTCTTTGCCAACATCACACCGCCGGTGGCGCTGGCGGCCTTTGCCGGAGCGGGCTTGGCCGGGGGCGATCCGATGAAGACCGGCTTTGCGGCCATGAAATTGGCAGTGGCGGGCTACATCGTCCCGTTTATCTTCGTGTACAACCCCGGCCTGCTGTGGCAGAACGTGCCGATTCCGGAAGCCGTGTGGATCACCGTCACCGCTGCCATCGGCGTTTTGGTGCTCGCGGTTGCCGCGGAGGGAATGTTCATGGCCCCCGTTCCGCTTGCGCTGCGGATCGTTCTTGCCGCAGGCGCAATCCTGCTCATTGTGCCCGGCTCGATAAGCGACTTCGTCGCCTTTGGGGTTCTGGCCGCAGGCTTTGCCGTTCAGCTGGTGGTGGCCGCGAAGAAGCAGCGGCTGAGCATCCGCAATATCTGAGAAGAGCTTCAGAGGGGAAACCGGCGATGCTCAAGCAGAACTTCGGAGTGATCGGTGCGGGAATCATCGGGGCTGCAGTCGCGCGGGAACTGACCAAGCGCTTCCCGGGCGCTTCGGTCACGGTGCTCGATAAGGAGCCCCGTGCGGCGCAGCACCAGACGGGCCACAATTCCGGTGTGGTGCATGCGGGGCTGTACTACGAGCCCGGCAGCCTGAAAGCGCGCCTGTGTCGGCGGGGTGTGAGGCTCATGCGCGAGTACGCTCTCGACCGCGGTCTGCCGTACGAAGAGTGCGGCAAACTGGTCGTCGCATTGGATGAGGCCGAAGAGGCTCGTCTCGGTGCCATCTATGAAAGGGCCGTCGCAAACGGGGTTCCAGGCGTTGAGATGATCGGACCCGACGGAATTCGGGATGCGGAGCCCAACGCGGTCGGCTGTTCGGCGCTGCGCTCACCGCAGACGGCCATCATCGACTACGGCGCGGTGACACGAGAGCTTCTTTCTGATGTAGAGCATGCCGGGGGTCAGCTGATCTTCGGTGCAGAGGTGACGGACATCGCCAACCGCGGCGGCGGCTGTGCGGTCGGCGCGCGCCGCGGTGAAGAAACCCTGCGTTTGACCTTCGATCACGTGGTCGTGTGCGCTGGCCTGCAGTCCGACAGGGTCGCCAAGCTGGCAGGCGGTGCTGAACACCCCAAGATCGTGCCGTTCTTCGGCCAGTACTCCCGGCTGTCCCCGGAGTACAGAACCGTTCTCAACGGGCTGGTCTACCCTGTGCCCGATCCCGCGTACCCGTTTCTCGGAGTTCACCTGACTAAGCGGGTCGACGGTGAGATGCTGGTGGGTCCGAACGCATTTCTCTCGTTCGGACGCGAAAACTACAGTGGTCGGCACATTGGAATCTCCGACAGCTTCGCAGTGGCTTCGGACCCGGGCTTCTGGCGGTTTGCCAGCCGAAACGTCAAGGCGGCCGTCCGTGAGTTCGGCGGTGTGATCTCCCGCCGCAGATTCCTGGCGGGCG
Source organism: Brevibacterium sp. HMSC063G07 (assembly GCF_001810665.1). NCBI lineage: Bacteria > Bacillati > Actinomycetota > Actinomycetes > Micrococcales > Brevibacteriaceae > Brevibacterium > Brevibacterium sp. HMSC063G07. The sequence goes on along the minus strand of NZ_KV802363.1, from coordinate 127,659 downwards.
CAGAACAGTATGTGCCGAGCCTTCGCGGTGCTGAATCGACCCCGATCACCCGAGGCATCCGCGCTCAGGCAATGGATCGCAGCGGGAACCTCGTCGATGACTTTGTGATCGAAAGGATCGGGGAGGCGACTCTCGTCCGCAATGCTCCCTCACCCGGTGCGACTTCGTCCTTGGCAATCGCCGAGCACTTAGTTGACACTACGGTGTTGCGGTGAGTACGGGAACGTCGGATTCCAGCAGAATGCGCTGAGCCTGGGAGCCCAGGATGAATTTGCCGATGGCGCTGCGCTTGCGCAGACCGATGACGATCATGCTGGCCCCGTGCTCCCCGGCGCACCGGTTGAGCGTTTCCACCAGATTGTCTTCGTGTTCCGGCTGCAGAACCTCAGCATCAACACCTGCCCTGCGGGCTTGTTCTTCCAGTGCGGCGGTTTCGGAAGCGTTGAGGGTTGTGACTTCGCTGGCCGCCCCCAGCCGGGGAGAGTTCACCACGAGTGCGCGAGTGCCGCGTGCCTTCGCCTCGGCAAAGCCCGCATCGAGAGCAGCCTGACCTTCCGGCGAGGGGAGATAGCCGATGATGACTGTCATAGGACCACTGTAACGTGGAGCGCATGATCGATCCGCTGTTGGCGCTCGCCCGGGATGCCGCGTTTCTCGGGTGGTCGCGCATGAGTCTGTGGGCTTCGAAGCTGTCCCGCGCACACGTTGAAGCCAAAGACGACCCCAACAATCTCGTCACGGAAGCCGATGCTGAAATCGAAGGGCTCGTACGCGGCTACTTTGCGCGGTTCCGCCCCGAGGACACGATCGTCGGCGAAGAATCCGCGGAACTTCTTGAGGCTCACGAGGTGGAAGACGGTTCCGCTGTGCTGTCCGGTCTCGTGCTTCCCACCCTGGCAGAAGACCCGCAGTTCGCGGCGCGTCTACGTGAAATCGAACCACTGGAGTGGCACGTCGACCCGATTGACGGGACCGTCAACTTTGTCCGCGGACTGCCCGCCTACTGCATTTCCCTCGGCGCCCGCCGCCCCGACGACTGTCATCCGGCGCACGGCCGGTGGGAGATCGGCCTCGTCGCAGCGCCGGTGCTGGACACCGTCTGGTACGCCCGCGCCGGTGCCGGCGCGTGGGTGCGCACAGGACTGCCGGAGGCTGCAGAACTGGCAACAGGCGCCTCGGCGGACCGGATCAGCGGAACCCCGGCGGGACTGCCGGGAGCGGTTGCCGCGACCGGATTCGGCTACGCCCCACAGAGGCGCGCTGAACAGGTCAGCAGACTCAGCCCGGTGCTGCAGGAGTTCGACGATGTGCGGCGCATGGGCTCAGCCGCAATCGACCTGTGCCTGGCGGCGGAAGGGAAAGTCAACGCCTATTTTGAGCGCGGCCTGGGCATCTACGACTGGGCCGGGGGAGCGGTCATCGCCCGCGAAGCCGGCCTGCACGTGCAGCTGCCCACCGACCGCAGCGAGCCGGTCATAGTCGCAGACACAGCCGAACGCATGGAGTTTCTGCGGCGCCACGCCTGAGCGCTTGAAGCGAGTGAACGCCGAAATGGCCTGCGCGCAGTCGGGTCAGTAGTACACGGCCAGCGGTCCGCGCGGCCCGTCAACCACCTGGACGGGAGTGTTGAACACGCGGGTGAGGACCTCGCTGCGCATAATGTCCTCCGGCGGGCCGAACTCGACCACCTGACCTTCTTTGACAGCGCAGATGCTGTCGGCGTAGGCGGCGGCGAAGTTGATGTCGTGCAGCACGATCACGACCGTGCGGCCCAGTTCATTGGCCACGCGGCGCAGGTGGCGCATCATGATCACCGAGTGCTGCATGTCGAGGTTGTTCAGCGGTTCGTCCAACAGGACGTAGTCGGTTTCCTGCGCCAGGACCATGGCCACATAGGCCCGCTGGCGCTGGCCGCCGGAAAGCTCATCGAGGTAGCGGCCCTCAAAGCGGCTCAGCCCCAAGAAGTCAATCGCTTCGCTGATCGCGGTTTCGTCTTTTGAGGTGAGACGGCCCTTGGAGTGGGGAAAACGGCCGAAGCCCACCAGCTGGCGCACCGTCAGCCGGGTCACGAAGTGGTTCTCCTGCCGAAGGATCGACACGATCTTCGCCAGTTCGTCGCTTTTGGTGGTCGTCACATCATGGCCGGCAACTGTAATGTGTCCGGAGTCCATGGCCATGAGCCGGCCGATCATCGTCAGCAGAGTCGACTTGCCCGCCCCGTTGGGGCCCACCAGCGCTGTAATGCCGTGCGCCGGGATCTCCAGGTTGACCGGACCGATGCAGACGTCGTCAGCGTACTTCCGCGCGACGTCGGACAGGTTGATCACAGGCGCCCCTTTCGGAGAATGTAGACGAGGAAGAACGTGCCGCCGACGATCTCCATGATGATCCCCACGCTGCCTTCGGCGTAGAACAGGTTCTTGAGCACAAAGTGCGAACCGGCCAGAATCACATAGCCGACGAGCACGCCCATGGGGAACAGCAGACGGTGATCGAAGGTGTCTGCCAGCTGGTAGGTGATCATCGCGGTGAGGAAGCCGAAGAAGGTCATCGGCCCGACCAGTGCGGTGGAAACTGCCATGAGCACAGCGATCAGCAGCAGCGAGCCGATCAGGAGCCGTTTGTGGTTCAGTCCCAGGTTCACGGCCGTCTCACGGCCCAGCCCCATGAGGTTGAGCCTGCGGCCCATGGCCCACAGTCCGCCGCCGGCTGCCAACACAAGCGGTATGGCGATCGGCAGGTAGCGCACATCGGCGTTGGCGATCGAGCCGATCAGGCGGGCGGTGAGAACATCGAATTCGCTCGGGGTCAGCAGCCGCTGCATGAAAGTGGACAGGGCGCCCAGCCCGCCGCCGAGGACAAGACCGATGAGCAGGGTGATCTGCAGGTCGTGTCCGGAAACATCGCGCCCCCGGCCGAATCCGCCGAGCAGCCACCCGTAGAGCAGACCCGCCGCACCGGTCATGACGGCCGCCTGGACCAAGAACGGCACGGTGCCGGTCAGTGCGGCTGTGCCGCCGGCGCCGAGGAAGAACACCGCCGCGGTCTGCACAAGCCGGTACAGGGATTCAAAGCCCATGATCGACGGGGTGAGGATTCGGTTGTTCGTCACAGTCTGGAAGGCAATAGTCGCGGTGGCCTGTGCAAATGCGACGACGGCGATGACCAGCAGGGTGGAGGCCCGCAGCTGTGAGATTGCCCAAAAACCCGGGTGACTGATGGGCACAGGGCTCTTCCAGGCCAGCGTGGCGGCCGTAACCGCCAGGGCAAGCAGACCCAGGACGCCCATCATGATCCAGTAGCGGCGCTTCTTGGCCTTTGTGGGAAGAGCACCGGAGAAGCGTTCGGGGGCCGCCCGCATCGAGTCGGCGACCAGGCACTCCTCAAACAGGATGGGGTGGCCGGCGGGAAGGCGCTCATTGGCCGAAACCCGCGGCGGCAGGGAGCGGGGAGTATCAGGCACGAGACTTCTTCCTCAGCAGGAGGGCAACGAACACGACTGAGCCGACAACACCCAGAATCAGGCTGACCGGGATCTCAAACGGGGCGATGACAATCCGCCCGATGAGGTCTGACACAGTCACCGCGGCAATGCCCATGAGGGCCACCCACGGCAGGTTTGAGCGCAGGTCGTCACCGCGGAACATAGACACGATATTCGGGACCACCAGGCCGAGGAAAGGCAGATTGCCGACGACGACGGTGACAACACCGGTGGCCAGGGCGACCAGGCCGGTGCCCAGCAGAATGACCCGGTTGTAGTTGATGCCGACGTTGACGGCCACGCTTTCGCCCAGCCCGACAACGGTGAAGCGGTCAGCGGCGATGAAGATGGCAATGGCTATCGCAACGACGACCCACAGCGGTTCGTACTGGCCTTTGAGCACCGAGGTGAAGGATCCGGCAAACCAGATTCCGAGGCTTTGCAGCATGTCGGTGGCCAAGGCTATGTAGGTGGAGACTGCACCGACGACAGCGCCGAGCATGAGTCCGACGATCGGCACGATCACGGATGAGCGCAGCGTCACCTGGCGCAGGAAGGCAAAGAAGATGAGTGTGCCGATGAAGCTCATGACGATTGCCCCGGCCATGTGGACCAGCAGGCCCGAATCGGGGGCGATGATCATCGTCAGCAGAAGGCCCAGCCCCGCCCATTCGGTGGTGCCGGTGGTTGTCGGCTCGACAAAGCGGTTCTGGGTCATGAGCTGCATGACGAGTCCGCACATGGCCATTGCCGCACCGGAGAGCACGAGGGCCAGGGTGCGGGGAACGCGTGTGATGCTGAACATTTCGGCGCCGCCTTCGCCGAAGATGTCGAAGACGCCGACGAACAGGGATGCGACGACCAGCGCCGCAGTCACAGCGACTGCGGCGCCGAATCGCCACGTGAGCAGGGCAGGGCGTGTCACTGCTTGTTGAATTCCTCCGCGAGGTTTTCAAGGGCCTTGGTGTAGGTCTGGATGGATTCGTTGACGTAGGTGTCCTCCGGCATGTATAGCACGTGGCCTTCCTTGATGGCGGTCACGTTCTTCAGAGCAGCGGAGTTCGAAACGACGTCCTTTGCCGGGTGGTATTTTTCGCCGTCCTTCATGGTGATGGCGGCATCGCGGTCCATGACGATGATCCAGTCAGGGTTGGACTTGGCGATCGCTTCAACGCTGACGTCATCGCCCTCGTGGTCTTCCGAGGCTTCCGGAACGTCAAGGGCGGGCTTCAGGCCGACCATGTCGAACAGCGGGCCGGCGCCGCGGCCCTGGGAAGGAGCGGAGTAGTTGAGGTTGCCGCCGGTGGAGATCAGACCCATGACGGTCTGGTCCTTGTTGTAGCTGTCCTTAGCTGCCTTTTCGGCGTCCTCGAACTTCTTGACGAGTTCGTCAGCCTCTTTTTCTTTGCCGAAGACTTCGCCCAGGGCAGTGGTCTGGCGCTTGAACTCTTCGTCCAGGGGCTTGCCGTCGCGCGGTTCGAGATCGACGATCGGGGTGTCCCCGGCGAGCTCCTTGATCTTGTCTTCGTGCTGAGTGAAGCGCTGACCGGTGATGATCACGTCAGGTTCAGCGGCCACGATCGCTTCGAGGTCGGGTTCGCGGTGGTTGCCCAGGTCGACAACCGATTCGTCTTCGCGCAGCTCCAGCGACTTCGGAACGATCTTGCGGGGAGCTGCAACGGGCTTGACGCCCCAGTCTTCAAGCGTCTGGAAAGAGCGGTTGTCCAGAGCAACAACCTTCTTTGGGTTCTTCGGAACCTCGACGGTGCCGTCGTTCGTTTCGATGCTGACGGTTTCAGCGCTGCCGGATTGGCTGTTCTCAGCGGTGCCGGAGCCGCATGCAGCAAGGGTCAGTGCGAGGGTGCTCGCACTGATGAGTGCGGCAAAGCGTCGTGCAGTCTTCATGATGTTTCTTTCATGTCCGTGTCGGAAGAGTGAAAGTTAGGTGAGGCTTACCTAACGGGCCCGAGCGCAGCATAGGCGAAGTATTTCCGAAAGGAAAGCCTAACCTAATGCCCTGGCCTCTGTCGTGCTGCCGTGGGTTCTAGACTTGCGGCTATGTCATCACGCCGTCGCCTGTTTCTCGGTGCCCGTTTCCTCACCTTCGACCGCTCCCTGCCGCAAGCATCAGCTGTCCTCGTCGAGGACGAAAAGATTGTCGCTGTGGGGGAGGCGCCTGAGCTGCGTGCCCACGCTGTCGGCGCTGAAATCGTCGACCTCGGCGGGACCGTCGCAGTGCCCGGCTTCGTCGATGCCCACATCCACGGACTGTCACAGGCGCTCGGGGCAGAAGAGCTCAGCCTTTTCGGCACCGAAACACTTGATCAGGCAATGGCCGCACTGGCCGACTATGCGGGGCAGGTGCCCGACGGCGAATGGGTCATCGGCGCCGGCTGGGACTTCACCAAATGGGGTCTCGACGCACAGCCAGACCGCGCTTTCCTCGAAAAAGCCGCCCCGCACAACCCCGTTGCCCTGTGGTCGATCGACTACCACACCCTGTGGGTCAACGGACGCGCCCTCGCAGAAGCGGGAGTCGGCCCGCACACCCCCGACCCGCACGACGGTGAATTCGTGCGCGAACCCGGAGGGCGGCTCACCGGCATCATCCGCGAAGGTGCTGCGGACCTCATCAAAGCCGTAATCCCGGACCCGTCCGCCTCGGCGGCTGCCGACGCCCTGAAGATCCAGCAGCGTAAGTGGCTTTCCGAAGGGCTCACGGGCCTGCACGAAATCGAAGGCGAACTGTCGCGGCTGGCCTGGCAGGAACTCGGTGCGCGCGGCGAACAGAACATCCGGGTGGTCAAATACCTCCGCCCGCGGGAGCTCGACTGGGCACAGTCCTCCGGCTGGATCACCGGTGGGGGCGACGCCTGGTTCCACCACGGCGGGCTCAAGCTGTTCGCCGACGGAGCACTCGGGTCCCACACCTGCCACATGTCCTCGCCCTTCCCACGGGTCGAAGGCGAAGAGGCTCCCAACTACGGCGCCGAGGTGATTTCGGAAGACGCCCTGACTCAGGCCATGGTCGAGGTGTACCGGGCAGGCATTGTGCCGATCGTCCACGCCATCGGCGACCAGGCCGTCCACCAGGTGCTCAGCGCCTACGCGCGAACAGATGCTGAACACCGTGCCGCAGAAAAGCGCTTGGGTCGTGCCCTGCGGCGTCGCATCGAACATTCGCAGTTCATCCAGCCCGGTGACATTCAGCGCTTTGCCGCCCTCGGCGTCATCGCCTCGATGCAGCCGCGGCACTGCATTTCCGACCTGCACCTGCTGGCGCAGATTCCGCTGGACGCGGCACTCGCCGGCTACGCCTGGACGCAACTGGAAGACGCCGGTGTTGCGCTCGCCTTCGGATCCGACGCCCCGGTGGAGCCGAGCACTCCGTGGGCTGCCGTGTACGCGGCAATGACCAGGGCGGACATCAGCGGCGACCGGTCGAGCACCTACCAGCCCCAGCGGCGGATGAGCGCCTACCGCGCAATCGCCGCTCACACCTCTGGTGCTGCCTATGCCGCCGGCAGAGAAAGCGTGTCCGGTCGCATTGCTCCGGGCATGGAGGCCGATTTCATCGCCGTCGACACTGACCCGCTGGCGCGCGAAGGAGCCGACGGCGCACTGCCCTTTGCGACTGCCTACCCCGATGAGGACGCCCTGTTCGAACAGGCTGAGGCCATCCGCGACACTCAGGTGGAGACCACGATCGTCGGCGGGCAGGTGCGGTTCAGCCGCTGACGCCACTCTGGTGGGCTGTGGAAGACCACACGCGCGAGGCTGACTCAACCGCACAGATTAAGTATCATGGGTCACACAAACTGCCGTCATCACGCTCTTCGGGAGAGCCCGCGCGAAGCCATCGCGTCGGCGCCGTAGGTGCAATCCCCTCCCCGGGAAACTCTCAGGCCCAGTACTGAAGAGCGGAGGCGACTCTGAAACCGATGCCGGAACGCGCTTCGCCGCCGACCGCACGGCAACAGAGCGGGGAGGAGACCGCAGCTGAGCCAGCTGGCCAGCAAGACTCCAACCCAAGGAACGCCCGTGACTTTCGAGAACCGCACCGCCACCCCGGAAGCCGCCACTGCCGCTCTGTCCCACGTCACCGCTTTCACCGGTGATTCCGCGCGCCTCTTTGCCGACCGCCACATCGGCCCGCGCGCCCACGAAACCGCAGCGATGCTCGAAGCGGTCGGCTTCGATTCGCTTGAAACTCTGGCCCGTGCCGCCGTACCGGAGAACATCCAGGACGACGGCGTGCAGACACCGGCGGCGCTGTCGGAAGTCGACATGCTCGCCCACCTGCGCGAACTCGCCGCGAAGAACGTGCAGAAAACGCAGATGATCGGCCGCGGCTACTACGACACGATCACCCCGACCGTCATCCGCCGCAACCTGGTCGAAAACCCCGCCTGGTACACCGCCTACACGCCCTACCAGCCGGAGATCTCGCAGGGCCGCCTGGAGGGCCTGCTCAACTTCCAGCAGATGGTCCAGGACCTCACCGGCCTGGACATCGCCAATGCCTCGCTTCTGGATGAGGCCACCGCGGTCGCAGAAGCTGTTCTGCTCATGCGCCGGGCCAACAAAAAGGGCTCAGCGGTGGTTCTGGACTCCGAACTGCACCCGCAGACCATTGCGATCGTCCGCGCTCGCGCCAAGGCCATGGACTTCCAGGTGCAGATCGCCGACCTGTCCCAGGGGCTGGTCGGCGAAGATGTGTTCGGCATCGTCTGCGCACAGCCGGGCACCACGGGGGCCGTGCGCGACTTCACCGACGCCGTACGAGGCGCCAAGGAGCGGTCTGCCATGGTCACCTTCGCGTGTGACCTCCTTGCTCTGACCCTGCTGCGCACCCCGGCCCAGCAGGGTGCGGACATTGCCGTCGGCTCAGCGCAGCGCTTCGGCGTTCCGCTGTTCTTCGGCGGTCCCCACGCGGGCTTCATGGCGGTGACCGAAAAGCTCAAGCGGCAGATTCCCGGCCGCCTGGTGGGTGTGTCCAAGGACGCCGACGGAAAACCCGCCTACCGTCTGGCCCTGCAGACCCGCGAACAGCACATCCGCCGCGAAAAGGCCACATCGAACATCTGCACCGCACAGGCGCTGCTGGCCAATGTCGCCTCCATGTACGCCGTGTACCACGGCCCCGTCGGCCTGGCGAAGATCGCCAGCCGCATACATCGCCTGGCCACAGCGTTCGCAGACAGACTCGACGGCGATTCCCAGTCCGTGTCCGAGAACTTCTTCGACACCGTGTTGGTGCGCGTGCCCGACGCTGACGCCGCAGTTGCCGCCGCCTGCGAGGCAGGCATCAACATTCTGCGGATCGACGACACCCACGTGGGTGTGAGCTTCGGCGAACCGCACACGGTCGCTGACGCCAACACGCTGCTGGAAGCTCTCGGAGCGACCGGCCGCATCGACGCGGAAGAATTCGAAGCCGCAGGCACCGGCACCTTCGGCCCAGCAGGTGTCCCCGCACCCCGCGTGCCGCAGGCCCTGCAGCGCGACACCCAGTACCTCACCCACCCGGTGTTCAACACCTACGGTTCCGAAACCCTCATGATGCGCTACCTGCGCACCCTGGCCGACCGCGACCTCGCGCTGGACCGCACCATGATTCCGCTGGGCTCGTGCACCATGAAGCTCAACGCGGCAACCGAAATGGAAGCCATCACCTGGCCGGGCTTCGCATCGATCCACCCGCTGGCACCAGAAGACCAGACCGCCGGCTGGCGTGAGCTGATCGACAACATCGAAGAGCTGCTGGCCGAAGTCACCGGCTACGATGTCGTGTCGATTCAGCCCAACGCCGGTTCACAGGGCGAACTGGCAGGCCTGCTGGCCATCCGCGGCTACCACGTGTCCAAGGGCCAGCCCGAGCGCACCGTCATGCTGGTGCCCAGCTCCGCTCACGGAACCAATGCCGCATCGGCCATCCTCGCAGGTCTCAAAGTGGTCGTTGTGAAGTCCGCAGAAGACGGTTCGATCGACCTTGACGACCTCGACGCCAAAATCGAGAAGTACCGCGATGTGCTTTCGGGCATCATGATCACCTACCCGTCGACCCACGGCGTGTACGAATCCGATGTGCGCCGCGTGTGCTCGTCCATCCACGACGCAGGCGGCCAGGTGTACATCGACGGTGCGAACATGAACGCGCTCGTCGGCGTGGCCAAACCCGGCCAGTTCGGCGGCGACGTCAGCCACCTCAACCTTCACAAGACCTTCACCATCCCCCACGGCGGCGGCGGCCCCGGCGTGGGCCCGGTTGCTGCCCGCGAACACCTGCGCCCCTTCATGCCCGGTGATTCCAGCGACAGCCGCGCCGTCAGCGGGGCAGAGGACTACACCTCGCTGCCGATCTCCCAGGCCAAGTACGGTTCCGCCGGCGTCCTGCCGATCTCGTACGCCTATCTGAAGATGATGGGGCCGGACGGACTGCGCGAAGCCACCTACTCGGCACTGCTGGGAGCCAACTACATCGCGAAGGCACTCCACGAAGACTTCCCGACCCTCTACACCGGTGAAAACGGTCTCGTGGCACACGAGTGCATCCTCGACCTGCGCGCCATCACCGCCGAAACCGGGGTAACCGCAGAAGACGTAGCCAAGCGGCTCATCGACTTCGGCTTCCACGCCCCAACCCTGGCCTTCCCGGTCGCCGGCACCCTCATGGTCGAACCGACCGAATCGGAAGACAAGGGCGAACTCGACCGCTTCATCCAGGCGATGAAGACCATCCGCGAAGAGATTCGCGCAATCGGCAGCGAATACACCTACGAAGAATCGCCGCTGAAGAACGCACCGCACACCGCAACCTGCGTCATGGACGACTGGGACCAGAAATACTCGCGCAAAACCGCGGTGTTCCCCGTGCCCGGCCTCGAACTGACCAAGTACTTCCCACCGGTGCGCCGCATCGACGGCGCCTACGGCGACCGCAACCTGGTCTGCGAATGCCCGCCGCCAGAAGCCTTCGACATCGAATCGGCCGACGCCGAAGCCTGACAGAGGAGACCCCATGACCAAGCAGACGCCCCTGCACCAGATCAACGCCGAACTCGGCGCGAACTTCACCGGCTTCGGCGGCTGGGACATGCCGCTGAAATACGGCTCCGAACTGGCCGAACACCGTGCCGTCCGCGAATTCGCGGGCATCTTCGACCTGTCCCACATGGGCGAGGTCCGCATCACCGGTGCGGATGCCGCGGCCTTCATGGACTACGCGCTCCTGTCGCGCTACTCCATCATGAAGAACGGCAAAGCCAAGTACGGCGTCATCATCGACGAGGCCGGTGGCATCCTCGATGACGTCATCACCTACCGCCTGGGCGACGGCGAATTCCTCATAGTGCCCAACGCCGGGAACACCCCGGCCGTCGTTGCCGCACTCGAAGACCGCGCCGACAAGGCCAAAGCCGCCGGAGCAGCTGCGGACTTCGAAGTGCGCAACGAATCCGATGACACTGCGCTCATCGCCGTACAGGGTCCCAAGTCGGAGGACATCCTGCTGGCCGCCGTGTGCGGCAGCACCGAGTGCGACGACCGCGAAGACTGCACCAGGATCAAAGACCTCGAATACTACGCGTGGACGAATATCGCAGTCGACGGCGTTGAGGTCTTCTTGGCGCGCACCGGCTACACCGGCGAAGACGGCTTTGAACTGTATGTCAAAAACGCCGATGCCGCCGCCCTGTGGAACCGGCTGATGAGCATCAACGAAGCCGAATTCGACGGTGCCGCGCTGCCGTGCGGACTGGCTTCGCGCGATTCCCTGCGCCTGGAGGCGGGCATGCCGCTCTACGGCAACGAACTGACCCGCGAAACCACGCCGTTTGACGCGGGCTTCGGCGGCATGGTCCGCGGAGCGCTCAAGAACAAGGGCGACTTCTACGGCCGCGAAACACTGCAGAAGCTCGGCGACGCCGACCAGGCCGAAGGCACGCCGCGCAAACTCGTCGGACTGTCCTCCGAGGGCCGCCGGGCCGCACGCGCAGGAGCGGGCGTTTTCGCTGACGGAGCGGAAGTCGGGGTCATCACCTCCGGCCAGCCGTCACCCACCCTGGGCCACCCCATCGCCCTGGCCTACATCGACACGGCACACGCCGAACCCGGCACCGCCGTGACCGTCGACATCCGCGGAAAGTCCTATGACTTCACCGTCGTCGAAACGCCCTTCTACAGCAGCGGTGCCCACTGACGCCCGTTCGGCGCGCCCCTGACGCCGTTGGCTGCCCGCTGACACCAGAATGACGAACCGTCGGAATCCAGGCTGGCTCCCAACCCCCAGACCTTCTGAATGAAAGGAACCCACAATGGCTGAACTGCCCCCGCTGCCAGAGAACTTTTCGTACTCGGCAGAACACGAATGGATCAACGCCACAGGCGATGACATCGTCGGAAACACCGTCCGCATCGGCATCACCGCAGTAGCCGCTGACGCACTCGGCGAAGTCGTCTTCGCAGACCTTCCCGAGGTCGGCGACACCGTGACCGCTGGCGAAGTCTGCGGAGAAGTCGAATCCACCAAATCGGTTTCCGACCTCTACTGTCCCGTTTCAGGCGAAGTGACCGCCGTCAACGCTGACGTCGACGACAACCCGTCGCTGCTGAACTCCGACCCCTACGGTGAGGGATGGCTCATCGAAGTCTCCGTCACCGAAGTCGGCGACATCATGGACGCCGCCGCCTACGGAGAAGCAAACCACGTCTGATGCGCACGCCTGGCCGCCCGGACCGGACCCCCTCCCGGTCCGGGCTCGCATCCCCGTCCCCCCTCGCCCCACCTCGGGCATCCCCAGCTCGTCACCACCTTGGTCGTGCAGCGTCGCACACGGGAGGAAACATGACCGTCAGCGTTTTTGATCTGTTCAAAGTGGGCGTCGGCCCATCGTCATCCCACACAGTCGGGCCCATGCGGGCAGCCGCGCGCTTTGTGCAGCTGGTCGGCGACCGTCAGCCCGCATCGCTTGCAGTTGACGTGTTCGGATCGCTCGCAGCTACGGGAGCCGGCCACCGGACATTCGACGCGATCCTGGCAGGCCTCGAAGGCTGCGAACCCGAAAAGATTCAGCCGGAGGACTTCGGCGAACGCACCGAGCGGATCGAACAGACCGGCGTGCTGCGCTTCGGCGACAAGTGGGACATTGAATTCAGTGAAAAGGACATGGTCAAACGTCCGCTGACCGTACTCGACCACCACACCAACGCGCTGACAATCAAAGCAGAAGACGCCGACGGCGGTGTCATTGCCGAAGAAACCTACTACTCCGTCGGCGGTGGGTTCGTCGTCAGCCAGTCCGAACTCGACGGCGGCCTTCAACAGGAAGCGGAAGAGGAAAGGGCAGAAGCCCCCTATCCGTTCACCTCGGGAGCGCAGCTGCTGGAACAGTGCCGCGCATCCGGGCTCGAAGTGTGGCAGGTGATGCTGGAAAACGAAAAAGCCCACCGCAGCGAAGACGAAATCCGGGCGGGACTGCTGCACATCTACTCCGTCATGGAGGAGTGCGAAAAGAACTCGGTGGCCCGCGACGGCATTCTGCCCGGCGGCCTCAATGTGCACCGGCGCGCCCACAAGTGGTACCAGCGGTTGCTGCAGGAAGACCCCGAACGCAGGCCGGAGTACTACCAGGAATGGGTCAACCTCGTAGCACTTGCCGTCAACGAAGAGAACGCCAGTGCGGGGCGAGTGGTCACCGCGCCGACCAACGGAGCTGCGGGCATCATTCCGGCGGTCATGTTCTACGCGCTCAACTACGTGCGCGGTGTCGAAGGCGGAGCCCGGCACGGCGGCATCACATCCGAAACACCCATGAGCCGGGATGAGGCCGTCGTTCGTTTTATGCTGACCGCCGGGGCAATCGGCGTTCTGTACAAGGAGCGCGCCTCGATTTCCGGTGCCGAAGTCGGCTGCCAGGGCGAGGTGGGGTCAGCTTCCTCAATGGCTGCGGCAGGTCTTGCCGCAGTTCTCGGCGGAGGGGTCATGCAAGTGGAGAACGCCGCCGAAATCGCCATGGAGCACAACCTGGGACTCACCTGCGATCCGATCAACGGGCTCGTGCAGATTCCCTGCATTGAGCGAAACGCCATAGCATCCGGCAAGGCAATCAACGCCGCAAAAATGGCCATGTGGGGCGACGGGACCCACCGCGTGTCCCTCGATGAGGTCATCGCCACCATGAAAGCCACCGGCGAAGACATGATGGACAAGTACAAAGAAACCGCCATGGGAGGTCTCGCCGTCAACGTCGTTGAATGCTGATGGGTGTTGGGTGGCAGCTGGCTTTCGGTTGGTGCCGGGTGGCTGGTGCGTCCGGTTGGCGGGGTTGCCAGTTGGCGGGGTTGCCAGTTGGCGAGGCGCGGATTTGCGCTTTAATGCGCCTTTGCGCGCTGCTGCAGCGCATTAAAGCGTGAAGCTGCATTAGCGCGTGATTCTGCCTGGCTCGGGTGCCGGGACAGAATAGGGTGTTGGCTTGTAGTGTCGAGGTGCCGACTGATGCGGGAGGGCCGCTGTTATGCCAGGTGAGACAGCTGGCGCTGGTTCGAATGACGACGTTTATCGCTCGAAGCTCAGCGTCTTCACGGCTGCAGTGGTCATTGCCGTCGCGAGCATTTTCATGATCGATGCTCTTCTTCGGGGCACACCTGCCCTATGGCTCATTGCCGGTTCGGCGCTGCTTGCCGTGTGTACAGCCGCATGGGCGTTTATCTACAAGCCGTGCCTGCGCCTGCGGGATGACCACTTGGTGCTGCGCGGGCCGATTCGGGAAATCACCGTGCCCTACGCGGCGGTTCGCGATGTTCAGGTTCGGTCCGTGGTGACAGTGACGACGGATGAACGCACCTATTCAGCATGGGCGGGGCCGGAGCGCAACCGCAGGTTTGCCGGCCCGGATGCTGCGCACGACGCATCGACTCTCATCCGCAGCCGAGCCGCCGACGCCCGAGGCGGTGCGGCTGAAGCTCGCAGTGGCGATGGCGCGGTTGGTGCGCCTGGCGGGCAGGGGAACGGCGCTTCGCATGGGGTTGGTGTTTCCCCGGAAGACTCCGGCGGCGTGCGGGTGCGCTGCCTGTGGGCGCCGTGGGCTGTATGCGCGGCGCTGGCCGCCGTGAGCGCGGTCGCCGCCCAGGTGCTGTAAGCCTGCCCCGTAGTGCGGCTTTGCGGTGTACTGCGTTCTCACGCGCAAATGCGCCGCATTAAAGCGTGACTCTGCATTAGCGCGTGAGTCTGGCGTGTGAATGCGGCACCCACCAGGCGCGCCAACCCAGCCGCCGTCAACCCAGCCGCCGTCAACCCGGCGCAGGGACACACAGAAGCGGGGCCCGGGCATGCACCCGAGCCCCGCTCTGCGTGACTGCCTCAGCTTCAGCGCCGATGTGACTGCATCAACGCCTCGGCGTCAGCGTTTCAGCTGATCACTTCTTGTGGCCGATGATGGTCCAGTCCTTGCTTTCGAACTGCGTCGCACCGAGGTTCACGATATCTTCGGAAACACCGTGGACGGTCGGGGTGGCGTAGAAGGGGATCATGACCTTCTCAGCCCAGAACTGCTTGTCCATTTCGTTGGCGAGTTCGAGGCGCTTGTCCGGGTCAGCTTCGTTCTGTGCGGCCTTGACGGCGCTGCCGATGTCTTCGTTGGAAATGCCGAAGTAGTTCTGCTGCGATTCAGCCGGGTAGAACAAGTTCGCGGTCGTGGTGATCGGGAACTCGGTGCCCTGCCAGGAGAACGTCACCATGTCGAAGTTCTTCGGGGTCACGTAGTCGGTGAAGTACTTGTCCGACGGCACGGTGTCCAGCTTGACCTTCATGCCGATCTTGTTGAGGTCGTTCATGACCTGCTTGGCGCGCTTTTCGTTCGATTCGGTGTCGGCGGGTACGACGACGGAGAACTCGAGTTTCTCGCCGTCCTTTTCGTAGACTCCGTCGCCGTTCTTTTCGTAGCCGGCGTCCTGCAGAATCTTTTCGGCGTCTTCGGGCTTGTGCTGGGCCCAGCCGTCGGTGTTGTCCTGGTAGCCGTCCTGACCGGGCATGAACGTGTAGTTGTTGACGTTGATGACCGGAGCTTCAACCGGGCCGACAGCAGCCTGGCCGATGACGTCGCGGTTGACCGCCAAGCCGATTGCCTCGCGGACCTTCTCATCCTTCAGGCCAGGACGGGTGGCGTTCATGGTCAGGTGCGTGTACATCAGACCGGTCGACTTGTAGATCTTGGCGTCGCCGCGGTTCTTAGCGGTTTCGTAGGCATCGCCGTCGGTGCCGATGTCCACAAGGTCGATTTCCTTGTTGGCAAAGGCCTGACCCTGCTGGGGCTGTGAGACCACGCGGAAGGTGATCTTGTCCAGCTTCGGCTTGTCGCCCCACCACTTGTCGTTCTGCTCCATGGTGACGGTCTTGGCGCTCTTGTTGAGTTTGACTGCCTTGAACGGGCCCGAAGACGGCACGAACTCGTCTTTGAAGTCCTCGTTGAACTTCTTGGCGTCAGACGAAACTTCTTTCGGCAGCAGCGGGAACACGTAGTTCTGCCAGTCACCGAACACACCGTCGTAGGTGATGGTGACTTCCTTCTTGTCTGAGCCGATCTCGACGGACTTGATGCTCTCCCAACCCTGAGTGGAACTGACCTGGTAGTCCTTGTCCTTGCCGTTGTTGGCTTCCCAGAATGCCTTGAGGTCTTCACCGTCGATCGGCTTGCCGTCTTCCCAAACAGCGTCCTTGTTGTACTTCAGCTTGACTGTCGTCGGGTCGTCACCGGTGAGCTCCATCGATTCGATGTAGTTCGGGTCGGCTTCAGCCTTGCCGTCAGCGTCATATTTGAGGCCAGTACTGACGCTTGGCCCGTACATATCTTTGACGTCGGTGAGGGTGCCGTCAGCGTGGCTGTAGTTGAAGCTGCCAGGCCATTCCGTCAGGGGGAGGGTCAGGTCGCCGCCGTCTTTGACTTCATCGGCCGCTGCTTTTGTCATGTCGACATTCGGCAGTTCAGGCTGGTCACCGCCGTCACCGCCGCCGGATGAGCCGCTTTCGCCGCTTTGGCAGGCCGACAGCACCATCGCTGCTGCCGCCGCTGCGGCGACTAACGCGCTCAGGCGCGTTTTCTTGATTGCCATGGTCTTTCCTTTCTCCGGGGGTCGTTCAGACCGCAGGGTGGTTTTTCTCCAACAGTCCGCTGTTGTCCGTGTGGTGGCACGCGGCTGCCGATTGCCCGACCTTGTTCAGTCCGGGGCTGACCTCTCGACACTGAGCCTGGGCGTCGGCGTCGAGCAGTTTGTATAGGGGGCAGCGCGCTGCGAATGCGCACCCCGTGAATTCCTGCGTGGGGGCAGGAAGATCGCCTTCCAGAAGCACCTGGGAGCGCTGCGATTCGATCTTCGGGTCTGGGACGGGCACTGACGAAATGAGCGCACGCGTGTAGGGGTGCTTGGGGTTTTCATAGACTTCGCCGACGGGTCCGTATTCGATGATGCGGCCCAAGTACATAACGGCGATGATGTCGGAAATCTGGCGGATGACGGCGAGGTCGTGGGCCACGAAGACATAGGACAGCCCCAGGCGGTCGCGCAGGTCTTCAAGCAGATTGATGACACCGGCCTGAATCGACACGTCGAGAGCCGAAACCGGTTCGTCGAGTATGAGCACCTTCGGGTCGGTGATGAGCGCTCGTGCAATGCCGATGCGCTGCTTCTGCCCGCCGGAGAATTCGTGCGGGTAGCGCGATGCCATGCTTCGGTCGAGCCCGACCAGCTCCAGCATGTCGCCGACGCGCTTTTCGCGATCGCCTTTTGCCACGCCGTGAGCCGTCAGCGGTTCGCCGACGATGTCGAGCACCGGCAGGCGCGGATCGAGAGCGGCCGAGGGGTTCTGGAAGACGATCTGCACGTCCTTGCGCATCTCCCGGCGCTGCTGGGGGCTTGCGCTTTCGATGTTGATGCCGTTGATGGTGATGGTGCCCGACTGGGGTTTCTTCATCTCCATCACCTGCGTGACGGCGGTCGATTTGCCGCAGCCGGATTCGCCGACCAGGCCGAGTGTTTGCCCGGTGTGCAGCTCGAAGGAGATTCCGTCGACGGCCCGTACGGTGCCCACGCGTCGGCGGAACACAGCGCCCTTTGTCAGCGGGAAGTGCTTCACGAGGTCAGTCACCTCGAGAACTTTCTCCGAACCGGAGCGATCGACGATTTCCACTGGTTCGGGCCGCGGGAAGATTTCGTGGGCTTGAAGCGCACCGGATTCGATTTCGTCAGCCCGGATGCAGGCGGCGAAGTGCCCTTCGGAATCGACCACGGCCTGCTCAGCCGGCACCTCGCCGTGGACCTCTTCGAGGTGCGGTTCGGTTTCAAGGCAGGCCTCCACGGCAATGGGGCAGCGCTGCGCAAACGGGCAGCCCTTCGGCAGAGCGTTCAGCTGCGGCGGCCTGCCCTCAAGGGGGACAAGGCGCTCTTTGCCGGCGGTGACGACGTTGGGCACAGAGCGCAGCAGGCCGATGGTGTACGGCATGCGGGGCCAGTAGAAGATGTCGTCAATGCTGCCGGTCTCAATGAGCTTCCCGGCGTACATGACGGCCACCTTGTCGGCGTAGCCGGCGACGACCCCGAGGTCGTGGGTGATGAGGACGATGGCCGCACCCGTGAGTTCCTGGGCCTTGCGCAGCAGCTCCATGATCTGGGCCTGAATCGTCACGTCGAGGGCCGTTGTGGGTTCGTCGGCGATGATGAGGTCGGGGTCGTTGGCAATCGCAATTGCGATCATCGCTCGCTGGCGCATACCGCCGGAATATTCGTGGGGAAAGGCATTGGCCCGGTTTTCCGGGTCGGGAATGCCGACCACCCGCAGCAGTTCGACCGCGCGCTCCCACGCATCGTCCTTGGAGAGTTTGGGATTGTGGATGATGAGCGCTTCCACGATCTGCTTGCCCACCGGGTGCACCGGGTTGAGTGCTGACAGCGGGTCCTGGAAGACCATGGCGATGCTCGATCCGCGCAGCTGTGACATCTGGTGGTCGGTTTTGCCGATGAGAGACTCGCCCTTGTAGCGGATGTCGCCGCTGATCTGCGCGGTCGACGGCAGCAGCCCCATGACCGCGGTTGACGACACCGACTTTCCGGAACCGGATTCGCCCACAATCGCGAGGAATTCGCCTTTCTTCACGGAGTAGCTGACTCCGCGGACGGCCTCAACGGGAGCCGATTTCCGCTGCGGGAAGGTGACGGACAGGTTTTCGACTTCGAGAACGGGAGCCTCGTCAGCGGTATTGCCCGAGGTGGTGGTCTGTGTGGGCAGTTCGGTGTCAGCCACGGTTCACTCCTGATGTGGGGTCGATGGCATCGCGCAGCGCGTCGGCAACAACGGACACTGCTGTCAGCAGCAGTACGAGAGCGGCGGCGGGGAAGAGGAACACCCAGGGGCGGGTGACCGCACCGGAGGTTCCAGCTGAGAGCAGAGTGCCGATTGAGATGTCCGGTGACTGCACGCCGAGGCCGAAGAACGACAGCGATGTTTCAGCCAACACAGCGCCGACCACGCCGAGGGTCGCATCGACGATGAGCAGTGACGAAATGTTCGGAATGATGTGGCGGACCAGAATCGTAGGTGTTCCCAGGCCCATGTAGCGGGCAGCCTGGACGAATTCTGCGTTGCGCAGCGATTTGGTCTGCGCTTTGACGACCTGCGCGGTCACCATCCACGCGAACAGCGCCACGATGATGATGATTGCCACCCACGACAAGCCCTTCAGCGCCGGGGCGAACAGCAGCAGGACGAAGAACGAAGGCAGCACCAGCATGAAGTTGATGAGCCAGTTGATGGCCATTTCGACCTTGCCGCCCAGATACCCGGCGAGTGAGCCCATGATGGCGGCGATGAGGGTGCCGATGATGCCGGCGGCAAGCCCGATGATGATCGACTTGCGCAGACCGATGACAACCTGTGCGTAGATGTCGTAGCCGTCGGTGTCGGTTCCGAACCAGTGTTCGGCCGAAGGCCCCTTGTTGAGGTTGAAGGCGTCCTGGTCGTTCGGCCCGTAGATGTTGATCACGTTGCCGAACAGGGCGAACAGGACCATGAACGCAAGTATCGAACCGCCGATCCAGAAGCGCGGGGAGGAGAACAGCCGACGGAAGATCAGACGGGACCGGGACACCGGCTGCGCTTCGGCAACTGTTTTCAGTGCGTCTTCGCCGATATTGCCCGCGGGGCGTTCAATGTCTGCGGTGGGGGCTGCATTGATGGAGGGGTCTGCGTTGTGCGCGGTCTTGTCGTTCATCATGACCTCACTCGGGGGTCGAGTGCGGCGTAGAGCACTTCTGACAGCGTGGAGGAGATCAGAACGAGCATGGCCGCGAAGAAGGTGGTGCCGGCTGCCGCGTTGATGTCGGAGCCTGTGATGGAGTCAAGGGCCATCCTCCCCATGCCGTTCCAGGAGAAGATGATTTCCAAGAACGTCGAACCGGCGAGCATCGTGCCGAAGCTGTATGCGAAGTACGTGGACATGGGAATGATGGCTACGCGCACGCCGTGTTTCCACAGTGCGGTCTTACGGGTGAGCCCTTTTGAGCGGGCTGTGCGGATGTAGTCGGCGCCAAGGACATCAAGCATCATTGAGCGCTGATAGCGGGAGTAGATGGCGGCACCGAACAGCACGAGCGCAATCGTCGGCAGGAGCATGTGGGATATTGTGTCGGCCACTTGCGGCCAGAAGCCGTGCACCCCCGGGGTGGCGGGCCCGACGAATCTGATGAGCTGCGTGCCCACGGCATTGTTGAACCCGGTTGCGAGGATCATGAGGATGATGCCCAAGACGAACGTCGGGGTTGCGTTGATGACGTATGTCAGACCGGTGATGATGTTGTCTGAGGCTTTGTACTGTCGGACTGCGCCCCACACGCCGAGTGCCACTCCCAGGATCGCACCCAGAATGCTGCCGACGATCAGCAGGCGCAGGCTGACAACGGAGCGGCTGAGCATTTCGGTGAGCACGGGCTGTCCGCCGACTGTCAGACCGAAATCCCCGTGGAAGAGGATGTTCGTTGCCCAGTTCCACGTGCGGGTGATGAGCGGAGTGTCGGGGTTGACGCCCAGTTCATCGAGCCTGGCAGTGATGGTGCTTTCGGGAAGCGGGGGATTCTTGCCTCGGTAGCGCTTTGCCGGATCCAAAAAGCTGGAGGTCAGCATGTACGCGCACGTGGTTGCCAGCGCCGTGAGGATCACGTAGTTGACAACGCGCCGGAGGATGTAGGCGATCATCTGGTCTCATTGGTGTCGGGGACATTCACAGGGGGCGCCCGATGTTCTCTGCCGCCCCGCTGACGAGGTGACGTGAAGCACATCAGTGGCTTAGATATTAGTGCAAATGATGCGGGCCTGCCCCTGAAGTCTCAAAAAACCGTTAAAAAACCCTCCAGTAAGGTTGAGCTATGGAATGGGGCGAATGGCATCGGGACATCCTCGGTCCCGGCTTTCAGCAGCTCGCTCTGCCGCTTGCCGGCAGGCAACGGGCTACCCTTGTCCGGTGCGATGCGGTCCCGGAACCGCAACGCACTCCGGGAAGCGAGAGCTTCCTGCGCGACACGGCTGTTCTCTACCTGCACGGCTGGTCTGACTATTTCTTCAACCGCCGATTGGCGCGCCTGTGGAAAGATTTCGGAGCACAGTTCTACGCGCTGGACCTGCGCGACTACGGCCGGAATCTGCGGCCGGGGGACCCTGAACAGAAACCCGGCTACATAGACGACCTTGCAGCCTATGACGAAGAAGTCGAGGCGGCGCTCGCCGTCATCAGTGAAGAGAACCCGGGTGCGCGGACAGTGCTTGCCGCCCATTCGACCGGCGGGCTGATTGCAGCCCTGTGGGCCAACCGCAATCCGGGCCGCCTGGCGGCCCTCGCCCTCAATGCGCCGTGGCTGGAGTTCCAGTTCTCCACCGCGGCCAGGAGGATCACCACTCCGTTCCTCGGCGGCAGCAAGCGCAAGGAGAGGGCACCTCGTGCGCTTCCGCTGGTCATCCCGAACTTCTACGTGCAGGCGGCCAGCGAAAACCACGGCGCCCCGCCGTGGGATCTGGCGCTCAAACCGCCGAACGGCTTTCCCGTCTACGGGCAGTGGCTGCGGGCAATCTTCGACGGGCAGGAAGCGGTTGCACAGGGCCTGGACATTCGCGAACCGGTGCTCGTGCAGATCGCCATGGAGAGCTTTCGCGCCACGTCGTACACAACGAAGATGGCGCACTCGGACATCGTGCTCGACGTCGATCGGATTGCCAGGCGGGCCGAAAGCCTGGGCCGCGAAACCGTATTGGCCCGGGTGCCGCGGGCCGTGCACGACGTCTTCCTGTCCGACCGTGCGGCCTTCGATGTAGCGGCGGGGCAGCTGCGCCGGTTTGCCCGCGGCTACATTGCAGACTGACAGGGCCCGAGGCGCCGCTCACCTCCCGCTTTGCCTGCTTCTTCCGCTGAGATAGCGGGGAGTGGGGATCGCAAAGCCCGCCGGGTCAGGCCCGGCGGGCTTTGCTGTTCTGTGCGTTGGAAGGGTCAGCTGTTCTTTTTCTCGGCCTTCTTCTGGCGCTGGTTCTCCCAGAATTCCCTGGTGGTGACTTCGTCGGTGCCGTCCCAGGCGGTCACACCGTCGAACTCGGGGAAGTCCTTCTGGTTGAAAATGGGCGCTTTGCCGCTGCGGCGCTGCTCCGTGTAGTGCTTGAGCAGCTTGAATGCCTTCTCAGACAGCATGACCACGGCGAACAGGTTGATGATGGCCATGATCGCCATGAAGATGTTCGCAGCCGTCCACACGGTCTCCAGTGCAATGACTGCGCCGATGAACACCGAGGCCATGACCACCAAGCGGTAGGTCAGCATGGCGCCCCTGGACTTGGTGATGAATTCGAGGTTCGATTCGCCGTAGTAGTAGTTGCCGATGATCGACGAGAACGCGAAGAAGAAGATTGCGATCGTCAAGAAGTGCACCGCCCACGGGCCAAGCTGTGCAGCCAGCGCGGTCTGGGTCAGCTGAGCGCCGACCGCTTCATCGTATTCGGGGTTCGACAGCAGGACGATGAACCCGGTGATGGAGCACACGAGGATCGTGTCGAAGTACACGCCGAGCGCCTGCACGAGGCCCTGCTTGGCAGGGTGGGAAGCCGATGCGGTGGCAGCCGCGTTCGGTACGGAGCCGATGCCGGCCTCGTTGGAGAACAGCCCGCGTTTGATTCCCTGCGTGATGATGACGCCGAATGCGGCACCGGAGATCGATTCCATGGTGAAGGCCTGCTGGACGATGAGCGCGAGCATCGGCGGTACGGCCGAAAGGTTGGCGATGACCACCAGGATGCCCAGGAACAGGTACAGGATTGCCATTACCGGCACGATGAAGGCGGTGACGTTGGAGATCCGCTGCACGCCGCCCAAGAAGATCGCCAGGCCGGCAGCACCGAGGACAATGCCGATGATCGCCTTGAAGCCGAAGGTGGGGGTGTCCATGTCGAACGAGGTGGACAGGGCATCCACGATCGAGTTCGACTGCACGGTGTTGAACACGATGCCGTAGGTGACGATCACGATGACGGCGAAAACGGAGCCCAGCCACGGGCTCTTGAGCCCGCGCGCAATGTAGTAGGCCGGTCCGCCGCGGAAGGTCGCGCGGTCTTTCACTTTGTACAGCTGTCCGAGGGTGGACTCGACGAACGCGGTGGCACCGCCGACGATTGCGGTCACCCACATCCAGAACAGGGCACCCGGTCCGCCCACGGATATTGCCAGGGCCACACCGGCGATGTTGGCGGTGCCCACGCGCGAAGCCGCTGAGATTGAGAATGCACGGAAGGGTGAGATGTTCTTGTTGCCCTCAGCGTCACGTCCGGCTGGTTCTTTGATGACCCGGAACATCTCCGGCAGCAGGCGCAGCTGCACAACTCCGGTGCGCACCGTGAAGTACAGGCCCAGCGGCAGCAGAGCGAACAGCAGAAGCCACCCGAGCCACCCATCGACGGTTGACAGCAGTTCGTTGAAGGCTTCCATGGGGACTCCTGGGGTGTTGATGGGGATGCTGTGGTCACACGAAGCGTCTGTCTGCAGCGCTCGCCTTGGCCACGAAAGAACTCTCTCCACTGTAGAACAGGCCTGAGAAGACTGTGGGAGAGAGGGGGAACACGCGCGGTGTCTTCAACTGTGCTGAGGGTGCGGCAGGGTAGTGTTCTGTTCTCGAATCTTATGTGAAGTCCTGCCGCGGGCGCCCACCTCCCGCCCCGAAGTGCTCACATTCCCCTAACTACGGAGATCCCGTGCAGAAGCAGACCACCCAGACCGTGCCGTTCAGAACAGTGATCACGCTTGGGCTGATGTTCTTCGCTGTGTTCATGGGTGCGGGGAACATCATCTTCCCGCCGCTTTTGGGCCAGCAGGCGGGAACCGCCTTCCCGTGGGCGATTCTCGGTTTTCTTCTGACGGGTGTGGGCCTGCCCGCACTTGCGCTCGTGGCGGTGTCCCGAGTGGGCGGACTGGCCCGCCTATCGGCCCGGGTCGGTCACGCCTTCGGTGTTGTGTTCACGGTTTTCGCCTACCTGCTCATCGGGCCGTCTTTCGGGATTCCGCGCACCGCAACCGTGTCCTACGAGGTGGGGGTCGCCCCGCTTCTGCCGAACGCGGGCGATGCCCAGTGGCCGCTGGTGCTGTACGCGCTGGTGTTCTTCATCATCACCCTGGTGCTTGCGGCCAACCCCACGAAGATTGTCGACTGGATCGGGAAAATGCTTGCCCCGGTTCTGGTGCTGGTCATCGCGGTGTTTGCGATCAAGGCGCTCATCAGCCCCCTGGGTGGGTTCGGTGAGCCGGTTGGCGATTATTCAAATGCGGCTCTGCAGACCGGTTTTGTTCAGGGTTATCTGACGGTCGATGCGGTCGCTGCCCTGGTGTTGGGCATTCTCGTGGTGTCGGGCTTTTCCGGTGTTGGGGTGACCAATCCGACCGTCATCCGCAGGAAGATGCCGTGGGTTGTTCTGGTCATGTCGATCGGCTTGTCGCTGGTCTACATTTCGCTGGGCTACATCGGGGCCACAAGCCGTGGTGCGGTGGGCGAACAGGACAACGGCGGAGCGCTGCTGGCCGAGGTGTCGCGCGCCCTTTTCGGTGACATCGGGGGTGCTCTTCTGGCGGCTGTCATCATCATGGCCTGCCTGACCACTTCGATTGGCCTGGTGTCGTCGATGGCGGAGTTCTTCTCGGAGCTTGTGCCGAAGGTGTCCTACCGGGTGTGGGCGGTCGTGTTTTCGCTGATCGGCTTTCTGTTCGCCAATGTCGGCCTGGACGCCCTCATTGCGCTGGCCCTGCCGATGTTGATGGCGGTGTATCCCGTCACCCTGGTGCTGGTGCTCCTGTACTTCTTTGAGAAGCTCTTCCGAGGTGACCGTCTGGTCTACCGTCTGGCTGTCATCTTCACGGCTGTCATCAGTGTTCTGGGCGCCCTGAAGGAAGCAGGGTTGGGCGGCACAGCAGTCGATTCGATGCTCAATGCGCTGCCGTGGGGTGCTGAAGGGCTCGGCTGGGTTGTTCCCGGTTTGATAGGTGTGGCGATCGGTGTTGTCCTGCACTTTGTTTTGGGCCGTCACGATCAGGACCACACGGCCCGTCTTGATGCCCGGATGAAGGAGAAGTCCGGCGGAACGCTGTAAACCTGCGGTTCAGCGTTTAGACTCAAGCATCACGGCCCAGAATTCAGGAGGTTCCCAGTGAAGATCACCGGCGCAGTGCTTGAGCGCATGGATGCTGAACGGCCCTACGCACAGTCGCGGCCCATCAGCATTTCCGACCTCGACCTGGCCGACCCGGGACCGACTGAAGTCCTGGTGCGCATTGAGGCGGCGGGAGTCTGCCACTCCGACCTTTCGGTGGTTGACGGCAACCGTCCCCGTCCCATGCCCATGCTGCTTGGGCATGAATCGGCGGGCATTGTCGAAGAGATCGGCAGTGAAGTCGAAGGCATTTCCGTAGGCGATCGGGTCAGCATGTCATTCCTGCCCCGCTGCGGGGAATGCCGCGAGTGCCGCACAGACGGCAAGCTCCCGTGCTCAGTGGGTTCGAAGACCAACAATGACGGCGTTCTGCTGCACGGTTCGGCGCATCTGAGCCGAGACGGCGAGAACGTCTACCACCACCTGGGCGTCAGCGGCTTTTCCACCCACGCGGTTGTCGATGCGGCCAGCGCGGTCGTTGTGCCGCCGGAATTGCCTGCAGACATCGCGGCAGTGCTCGGCTGTGCCGTGCTCACCGGGGGAGGGGCGGTGCTCAACGCCGCCCAGCCCGGCCCGGAGGACTCCGTCATGATCGTCGGCCTGGGTGGGGTCGGCATGGCCGCCCTCATTGTGGCCCTGGCCCAAGACGTCAAAGAGGTCATTGCCGTCGACGCGCTTGAAGAAAAACTCGACCGCGCCAAGGAACTCGGCGCTGATCGTGTTTTCACACCGCAGGAAGTTGCCGAACAGGGCATTACAGCAGACCGGGTGATCGAAGCCGCCGGCAACGCCAAGGCCTTCGAAACCGCCTATAACGCGATCGGCTTCGGCGGGTCGATGGTGACGGTAGGCCTGCCCAACCCGGCAGCCACCTCGACCATCGCCCCGCTGGCGCTGACTGCCGGTGCTCGCGAAGTCAAGGGCTCCTACCTGGGCTCTGCCGTGCCCGCCCGCGACATCCCCACCTACGCGCAGCTCTACCTGGAAGGCAAACTGGCGGTAGACGAGCTCATCTCCTCGCGCATCCGCCTGTCGGAAATCAACGAGGCGATGGACCAGCTGGCTGACGGGCGGGCCATCCGCCAGGTGATCGTGTTCGACGATTCAGCCGAAACCGCCGCGGTCTGACAGCCGAGGAGCGCAGTGCGGGCGGGGCGGGGTGACCTGTCCCGCCCGCTTCTCTATGACGAGGCGCCGTCCAGCAGTCGTCGCACCTGTCCCGGATCCGCTGTGGGCAGGCTGCATTCGTGGCCGAGGCACACTGTTGCTGCCTCCGCCTGCGGCTGGCCGACAGCACTTCCCGGTGCCTGCCGACTGAGCACGGTTGTCACAGGGTGGCAAGCCCCAATGCTCAGCAGCCGTGGGTTGGCGCTTTCAACCCGCACTGGGTTGAGCAGCCCCTCCGCGGTGACCTGCAGCCATCCGGCTGCCCGCGGGGCACGGTACATGACGTCCGATGCGGCAAGCACCAGACGCTCAGCCGTCTGCAGCCACTGTGTGCCGTCGGCTGTTTCATCAAGCAGTCCCAGGCACAGGGCCGCGTGGGCGGCAGCTGCCACACCGGACGGTTCGGTGTCATCAAATGCGCTCATCCCACCGGCAGCCAGAAGAGGATCGTGTTCGTAGTCCCGCACTGTCCCGTCCAAGAAGCGCTTGCTGAGTTCGGTCAGAAGCTCCCGGGCGGTGCTGACACGGCCCAGTGCAACGGCGCAGTCGGCCAGCTGTGCCCAGTCCACAAGCCCCGCCGCACCCGGGCCGGGCTCCCCGTGAAAAGCAGAGCGAGCCAAACCGGTCTGCGTGCGCAGTGCTGCCGCAGCCGCAAAGGCCTGTTCAGCGGCAGTGAACCATTCGGGCTCGTCAAAAACGCATGACGCAAAGGCAAATGCCGAAGCCGTCATGGCGGTGTGTGCCGTTATGAGCTTGTCATCGCGCAGTGGGACGGCGCGGTGTTCGCGCGCTCGCAGAAGATCCGCGCGGGCAGCCAGCGCCGTCTGTGTCAGCCACGGCTCTGGCTGGTTGTCATCGCTGTTCTGGCCAGCCTCATCATTCTCAGCCCACTGCTCAATTCCCGGGGCGTGGAGCACCAAGCCCAGCCCTTGCGACAGAACAGGTTCGTAGGGAGATCCGGTGAGCTCCACCTCGTGATTTTCCAGATAGAAAGCGCCCTCGGCAGGCTGGCCGTGCGCGTCGAGAGAATCGGCGTCCAGCGCGGTGGCAAAGCCGCCGGAGTCCAACCGCATGTCCCGCAGCAGAAACTCTGCCGTGTCATAGGCTTCGCGGCGAGCAAGCCTGGCCCAGCGCGAACCCGGGGCCAAAGACTCTTCAAGCCCGAACCACGCGGCACTCGCCCGCAGGTACAGCGCATTGTCGTACAGCATCTTCTCGAAGTGCGGCACCGACCAGTGCGGATCGACGCAGTAGCGGAAGATCCCACCGGCAACGTGGTCGCGCAGACCGCGCGAAGCCATCGACAAGAACGTGCGGCGGATGAAACCCAGCCGCTCGGGACCGCGGTGGTGACCCTTGATGAGAGCCATGAGCGACATGAGCGGCGGGAACTTCTGCGCCGAGCCGAAACCCCCGTTCGTCGTGTCGGCTTCGTCCATAAGCGCCCAGTGCTGGGCGTTGAGAATGTCCGAAGACACCGCGCTTTCGAAGGGACGGTCGAGGGGTCGCTGTTCGGATTGCGCGGCAGGGTCGGCGGGGCTGGTCTGCGAGCTGGGCCCGGCCTGCGCTGGAGCCCCGGTCTGTGCGGCCTGCGCTGGAGTCTGCGCAGATTCGGGGCCAGCCGCCAGCTGCTCCAGGGTTGAGCGCATCTTCGCCGTGATGTCGGCAACCTGCGCTCGCCGCTCCCGCCACGTGTTGGCAACGGCCTGCAGGACCATGGAAAACGACGGCTGACCCATGCGCGGCTCGGGCGGGAAATAGGTGCCCAGGAAGAACGGCACCCCATCAGCGTCCGCGAAGGCCGTCAGCGGCCAGCCGCCGTGACCGCGCATGGCCTGCAGCGCGTTCATGTACTGCTCGTCGACAGCGGGAAGCTCTTCGCGATCGACTTTGACGGCAACGAAGTACTTGTTGATCTGCGCTGCGACGCCCGTGTCGCTGAAGGACTCCCGCGCCATGACGTGACACCAGTGACACGTGGAATAGCCGATGGACACCATGAGGGGCGCATCGCGGCGTTTGGCTTCGGCAAAGGCCTCCGCGCCCCACGGGTGCCAGTCGACCGGCTGGTCGGCGTGGGCGCGCAGATACGGCGAGGTCGCATGAGCCAAACGGTTCACGTGTTCGGCGCTTTCCGCATCATTCATCCGGCTGTCCTCATCCCAGGTGCGCGTGGGCGAGCCTGACGAGCGCTTCGATATCGCTGACGGCCGCCATTTCTCTTGCCGAGTGCATCGACAGAAGCGGAATGCCCGCGTCGATGACAGTCATGCCCAGGCGGGTGGCCGTCAGCGGGCCGATGGTGGAACCGCAGGGCTGGGCGTTGTTCGACACGAACGGCTGAAACTGGGCACCTGCCGCGTTACACAGGCGTGCCCATTCGGCGGTGCCCGCAGCATCCGTTGCATAGCGCTGAACCGCGTTGAGCTTCAGCAGCAGCCCGTCACCGAGGGTCGGCCGCACCTGCGGGTCGTGGCGCTCCGGGTAGTTGGGGTGGACAGCGTGGCCCGCGTCAGCGGAGACGCAGATGGAGCCCGCTACAGCCCTCAGATGTTCTTCCCGGTCAGCCCCCACGCTGATCGAGATGCGCTCCAGAATGTCTGCAAGCATTGGGCCCGATGCACCGGTGCGGGTTTCCGAACCGACTTCCTCGTGGTCGTTGGAGATGAATACCGATACGGCCGTCAGGTTGTTCGCGTCGAGTTCTTCCATTGCCCGCAGGCCAGCGAATGTGGAGGACAGGTTGTCCATGCGCGAACAAGCCAGAAGCTCCTGCGCGGCTCCGAACAGGGCAGCTTCCTGCACGGGTGCGGTGATGACATCGTGGCCGACCACCCGGTCTGCGGAAACACCGGCGGATTCGGCCAGCAGCTCGATGACGTCGCCGCCGCACACCTCCAGGCCGATCACCGGGACGGTGTGCTGCTGACGGTCCAGTCTGAGCCCGTCGTTGACCTGCCGGTCCAAGTGAATGGCCAGCTGGGGGATCCGTGCGATGCCCGGTGTGCGCGCCAGCACGGTCGTGCCGTCGCGCAGTGCGAGCCTGCCGGCAAAGCACAGTTCGCGGTCGAGCCACGAATTGAGCAGCACTCCGCCGTACACTTCGACGCCCACCTGGGTGAAGCCTGCCGCGGTGTGCGCCGAGCCGGGCTTGAGCTTGAAGCCCGGCGAGTCCGTGTGGGCACCGAACACCCGGTAGCGCAGATCCCCAGCGGAAACATCAGCAGGCAGCGCAAAAGCGGTTACGGCGCCATCGCGGACCAGCACGTAGCGGCCACCCGGGGCCAGGTTCCACGCCTGGGCTTCGTCAAGCAGCTCAAAGCCCGCCGCCTGCAGTCGCCGAGCAGCTTCTGCGGCAGCGTGGTAGGACGACGGTGATGCCGCGGTGTACTCGCCGAGTTCCAATGCGGTCTTCTGCGCTGCGGTCTTCTGCGCGGCTGTTTTTTCAGCGGCGGTGGACATGCGCTCCTCCTGAGCTTGTCGTCACAGCGCTGGACTCAGAGCCGCCTGTTAGCCTTGCACGGTGTTCTCTGGTCTAGCGCGGCTGGTTGGCTGGGGCTTCTTCCCCCTGGCAATACTGGCAAAACTACCGTATGCCATGTCGGTTGTAGCCGTCATGACATCAGTCGTCGGCGTGCGCGGCTCCTATACGCAAGCCGGTGTGGCTTCGGCTCTCGTGGGCTTAGCCACAGCCTTTTCAGGCCCTTTCTTCGGCTGGTTTGCCGACCGCTTCGGCCAGCGGGGCCTGCTTCTGTGCCTTGCTGTCACGAACGCGGCTTCGCTGTGGGGCTTGGGCTGGGCGCTGCGGGCCGACGCTGCCACGTGGACTGTCTACGCGGCGGCCTTCGCGATCGGCGCGACGAGCCCGCAGGCAGCATCTATGGTCCGCTCACGCTGGCTCGAGGCAATCCGCGGCTCCTATTCCGGCACGCAGGCCGAGAAGGCCACATCGGTTGTTCTGCCCTATGAGTCCTTTACCGACGAGGCTGTTTTCGTTGCCGGGCCGATTGTTGTCGGAGCCATTGCGGTGGCCTTCGGCATCGTGGTGCCGCTCGATGTTGCGGCCCTGACCACTCTCATCGGGATCAGCGGCTTCGCTTTGCACCCGTCGTCCCGCTTTGTGCGCGGCCACGCCCGGAACATGATGGAACAGTCCACAGCTGACGAGGCGCAGGAGACTCCCGCTGTTGCTCCGGCTTCCGAGATCTTCCGGCTGTCCGTTCTGCTGCCGCCGGCCGGCATGGCCTGCATCGGCATGTTCTTCGGTTCGACGCTTGCCAGCCTCACCAGCTTCCTTGAACAGTTCGACAAGGCGGCCGCCGCGGGTATGTACTACGCCGTGATGGGCGTGGGTTCAGCGCTGTGCGCATTTGCCGTTGTGCTTCTGCCCCGGGGCTTCACCTTTGCCGCGCGCTGGATGGTGTTCGCCGCAGTGGCGTTCACGGGGACCCTTGTGTTCACGGTCCTGCCGGTATTCCCGGCGGTTCTCGTAGGTCTCGTGCTGTGCGGTGTGGGCATCGGCCCGGCGCTCGTCACGCTGTTTTCGATTGCCGCGGAGGTCGCTCCGGTGGGTCGAGTGACAACCGTGATGGCGATGATGACCACCGGCATCGTTGTCGGCCAGGCGCTCATCAGCGCGCTCGTCGGCTCACTCATCGACGCTTTTGGCACCGGTGCTGGCTTCCTTGCGACCACGAGTGCCTGCGCTGCGCTTTTCGCACTCAGCTGCCTCAACATGTACCGTCGACGCATTGACGTTTCGGCGGCCACGCTGCAGGCGTAGAACCCTGTTTTCACAGAACCAACAGCGCTATTGTTGTTCCTGATTCGCACGGAACTGCTCAACAGAAGGTGATCAGTGGAAGAGTACAGAGCAGATTGGGAGGAGTGGCACGACTCCCGCGTTGCCAGTCTGGCCACCCAGCACGGTTGGCTCTCGCTGACGGGCCTCATCTGGTTGGCCGAAGGTGACGAACGCACAGTGTGCGAAATCCCCGGCAGGTTCACCCGCAGCAATGACTGGCTGCACTTCGACGCCGAACCGGGCAGTGCGATCGGCCCCACCGCCGCGGCGCTTGACGTCATGGCAGACGACATCACCTTCCCCAGGGCCGAGCGCGTGCAGGTTGTGCGCAGCATGGACACCGGCAGGCAGTCCGTGTGGCTGCCCCAGGGTGCATCGCTTATGTGGTTGACCGACGGGACGGTGGTCATCGAAGCCCTCAACCGCGACGGCTACATGGGACTGCGGATTCGCGATTCCCGTTCGAAGCTTCTGAGCAGCTTCATCGACATTCCCACCTTCGAAATCGACCCGAGCTTCGCAGTCCAGGGGCAGTTCACCCCGTATGCCGAACCGGAGCTGCGGAGGATCGACACGGCCGCACCGGGCTTGCAGATCAGCACCTATGTTGTGGGAACCGTCGAATTCGACCTGCACGGCACAGCCCACACCCTACTGGCCACGGGACACCCCGAAACCGGGCTCCACCTGGACTTCTACGACGGAACCAACGGCGGAACCACATCGCAGTGGCGGCGCCTGTCGGTGGGCACCCCCGATTCATCGGGGCGTGTCATCGTCGACTTCAACCGCGCGGTCAACTTCCCCATGGCCTTCACCCCTTTCGCCACCTGCCCCGCTCCCGTGCCGGAGAACAGGATCAGCGAGCCGATCACGGCAGGCGAGCAGGCGCCTCGGCAGACCCTGAGCGAAAACGGACTGCGCACCCCGATCGTCGTCGTCGAGACCAGCGCGAACCTGTTCTACGGACGCACACTCGACCAGCTGTCCGAAGGCGGCATCCGCTGCGACTTTGTGCGCCTGCACGAAGGCGAGCTGCTGCCCAGCCCCATCGGCTACCAGGGCGTCATCGTCTTCGGCTTTGCCGACGACGAGCAGGGGTGGGCGGTTTCACGTGACGACGTCATCGGGTTCCTCGACGACGCGATCAGCTCGCACATCCCGACAATTGCCGTCGGAGACGCCTGCCGTCTGATGGAAGTGGCCGCTGGTGCGCAGATCGACGGGGGTGACCTCCCGGTGCCGCAGTCGGTAGTCGGGGCGGTCGATTCGGTCGAAGTCAGCCTCAGCGACGACGTTGCCCAAGACGCCCTGTTCCGCAGCCTGGTCACAAACCCCAATGCCCCACTGGGCCGTCTGCGCGCGAGCACGGAAGTCGAAGACGATTCACTCATCCGCTCCTGGAACGACCTGGTCAACCGCTTCATCCGCATGATCCACACCGAGCGCAGCTGAGCGGGTTCAGGCCCCGTAACCAGTCGAGGTGCCGTCCGGTTCCAGCCGGGCGGCACCTCGTGTCTTTGGTGCTTGGGGATTCTGCTGCCGAGGGGCAAATTGCTGCCGCAGTCTTTGCCCTAGACAGCAGGGTTCGTCACTTGTCGGTCACCTTGCCGTCAGCGGCCGAAACGTAGACGTCAACCGAATCGGTTTCGCCTTCGGGGTACACCTCAACCTCCCACGCGGGGGAGGAACCGGTCGTCAGGTCGGCTTCGTCGACTGTGCCGCCGCCCTTTTCGTCAACGGCTGTGCCGAGAGCGTCCTTGAGGGGAGTCTTCACCTTCTTCAGAGCGTCGACGTCTTCCTGGTCGGCGGGGTCGTCGTCCTTTTCCTTCTTGACGACCTCGGTGCCCTCGGGGCTGACGACGACTTCGTGCTTCTCCGAGCCCTTGATGACATTGATTTCCCACCGGCTGTCATCGAAGTCGAGTTCGGTGGCCTTGCCGTCGATTTCCTTTTCAGCCAGCTCAATTGCCGACTGCGCGGTCTGGACTGAACCACCCTTTTCGCTCTGCGGGTCGCCTGCAGACTCGGTGCTGGGGCTCTCAGCCTGTGTGGTCGACTGCTGCTGGGCGTCGTTGGACTGCTGGTCTCCTTCGGAGTTTCCACAGCCGGTCAGGGCGAGTGCTCCGGCGGCAGCCGATGCGGCAAGGAGGGTGGAAAGCTTAGTCATGTGGTGTGTCACTGTCCTTTCGCTGAGTGTGTTGGTCAGTGAATACGTGCGCTTGTGGGACTGTCGGAGCTCGGCACGCCGGAGGACGTCGCGTCAGAGGACGTCGCCGGAGCGGTGGTGGACGTACACGTCCTTGGGTTTGTCAGCACCGTCGGGCTCGATGCTGACCTTCCAGCCCAGTTGGCCGTCTTTTCTGCCCGGGCCGACTTCGACCACCTCACCGCGCACAGTGCGCGATGCAGACTGGACAGCCTGATCGACCGTCTGGCGCATCGACGAGTACTGGTCCGCGGCACCGGATGGCGGGTCTTCGACCTTGTCCTTGCCGGTGACCTCTGCGCCGTCAGCGCTGACGTGAACCGGCGTGTTCTTCCCGTCGCTGTAGACGGTGATCAGCCAGCCGTCATCTTCTGCTTTCAGGCCAACGGCCTGACCGCTGTCATCGACGTCCGCAACGGCGGTGAGAACGGCAGTACGCGCCGCTTCGGCCGACTGTGCGGAATCCTGGCCGCCGACCGTGGCGATGCCGCCGGGAGGCTCCTCGGAAGGTGTGGCCTCCTGCTGCGCTGTGGGAGATTCGCGCGATGCGCCGTCCTTGATGGCACAGCCGCTGAGGACGAGTGCGAGTGAACCGCCGATGACGGCAGCGGCCCGGACAGAGGACACCAGAGGGCTCTTCTTCATAACCTCACGCTAAAAAGATGTTTCTGAGAGTTTCGTCAGTGCCGGTGAAGTGCGTCACCAGATGGTCACGCGCTCTTCCGGAGCCAGGTACATGCCGTCGCCGGGCTGTGTTCCGAAGGTTTCGGCAAAGGCATCCATGTTCTTCACCACCTGGTTGCAGCGGAACTCCTCCGGCGAATGGGGGTCGATTGCCAGACGGCGTTTGCGCTCTTCTTCGCGGAACTTCGAACGCCACGCGGCGGCCCACTGGCAGAAGAATGCTTCGCGGTCAGCCTGGGTCAGCGGCTGGCCGCTGTCGTGGGCAGCAAGCTGCAGGGCCTTCCAGCTGATCCCCAAACCGCCGAGGTCGCCGATGTTCTCGCCGATCGTCAGTTCGCCGTTGACGGTGCTGCCGTCCGTGACTTCCCACGGCGACAGCGCGGAGTACTGGTCGATGAGCTTGCGGGTGCGCTCCTCAAAGCCCGCTCGGTCTTCGTCGGTCCACCAGTTGACGAGGTTGCCGTCACCGTCGTAGCGGGATCCCTGGTCGTCGAAGCCGTGGCCGATTTCGTGGCCGATGACCGCTCCAATCGCCCCGTAGTTGGCTGCTGCGGAAGCTTCGGCGTCGAACATAGGCGGCTGCAGGATTGCCGCGGGGAACACGATTTCATTGAGCACCGGGTGGAAGTAGGCGTTGACTGTCTGCGGAGTCATGAACCATTCGGTGTGGTCAACAGGACCGCCGATCCGGTCGAGCTGACGGCGGTGTTCGGCCTGAGAAGAACGACGGATATTGCCCACGAGGTCGTCGGCTGTGACAGTGAAGCTGTACTCCCGCCACACATCGGGGTAGCCGACCTTGACGGAGAACTTCGACAGCTTCCCCAGGGCCCGCGCCTTTGTTGTCTCGGTCATCCAGTCGAGGTCTTTGATCGAGCTCTCATAGGCCTTCAGCAGATTGTCGACCAGTTCGGCAATGGCCTTCTTCGATGCCGGAGGGAAGTGCTTCTGCACGTAGAGTTTGCCCACGAGCTCACCCAGGTGGCCCTCGACGGTGCTGATGCCGCGCTTCCACCTTTCGCGCAGTTCGGGGGTGCCTGAGAGGGTCCGGCCGAAGAAGCCGAAGTCCTCTTCGACGATGTCTGCGCTCAGGTAGTTTGCATACCGGCTGAGAACGCTGAACAGCAGCCACGCCTTGAGGGCAGCAAGCTCGGTGCTGTCCCACAGCTGGGCGGCCCCGGTGACGAAGTCGGGTTCGCGCACAATGAACTGTTCGGGTTCGGGCTGGATGCCGAGGGCTTCGAGCCACGAGTTGAGGTCGAACCCGGCTGCGAGTTCACGCAGCTGTTCGGGTGTGGTCGGGTTGTAGGTGGCTTCGGCATCACGCGTGCGCACATTGTCCCAGTGGTGCTTGGCAACGGCGGTTTCGAAGTCGAAGACAGTGCGGGCGAAGTCGGCGTCCGACAGCCCTGAAAATTCGCTCAGCCCGCCCAGAGCAGACATCGCTTCGAGGTGGGCGAGGAAGGCCTCGCGGATCGGCGCGGATTCTTCGGCCCGGTAGTAGGACTCATCGGGCAGGCTGATTCCCGCCTGCTCAAAGTACAGCGCGTACCGCTCGGAGTTTTTGGCATCTGCGGACACGAAGCCGGCCAGCAGACCGCCGACGCCCTCCTGTTCCAGCCGGCCCATGACCGCGGCGAGTTCTTCCTTGCTGCCGGCGTCGGCAATCGCCTTGAACTGTTCGCGCAGCGGGCTCACGCCGAGCTGTTCGATTGTGTCGACGTCCATGAACGATGCGTAGAGGTCCGCTGGCATCTGCGTGTCTGGGTCGCCATCAGAGTCCGCCTGCTGCAGGTCGGTGATGATGGTGCGCACATTTTCTTCGGCCGCGTCGAACAGTCCGCGCATAGCTCCATCGCCGGCGCGGTCATCGGGAATGACGTGGGTGTCCAGCCACGTGCCGTTCACACGGCGGAAAAGGTCGTCCCGGAAAGAAGCGGAAGGGTCTCCGTAGGGCAGATCAGCTGAAGTCATGGCATCCACGCTACCGGCTGTGTCATCGTAGTGACCATGAAGCCCTTCCGCATTGCCTTTGTCTGCACCGGCAATATCTGCCGTTCTGCCATGGCCGAAATGATGCTCAAACACGAACTCGCGGGCTGCGGGCGGACCGATATCGAAGTCGAGTCCTTCGGCATAAGCGACGAAGAAGTCGGCAACCCCATTGACTATCGGGCGCGCGCAGAATTGGAGAAGAACGGTATTCCCGTCACCGAGCACAGCCCTCGTCAGCTGCGGGCAGAGGACCTTGACGACATTGATCTGGTGGTCGCCATGACCTCGCGGCACGTTGCTGGCATTCGCCGGTTGGAACGCCAAGCCGGTGGAAATGTGCCGCCTGTGCGGATGCTTCACCAGTTCGACCCCGGAGCGAACGCGCATGAAGAGCCCGAGACGGCGGCAGCAGCCGATGTCGCAGACCCCTGGTACGGCACAGCTGACGATTTCATAACAACCTACCGTGAGCTTGCTCGTGCACAGGACGGAATCATCGCAGCGGCTGACAGCATGGGACACAATTGAGCGAAGGACTTTCGCCCGCACCCCGCATATCGACTGGAGAAGCAGCCATGACCACCCGATCTTCGCTTTCGCGGTTTCTTGCCGCAGCCCTTTTTGCCAGCCTGGCGCTGGTACTCGGCTCGGTACCCGCCCAGGCACACGACCAGCTGATCGGCTCGAACCCCAAGCAGGGAGCCAAACTGGACAAGCAGCCCGAATGGATCGAACTGAACTACTCGGGCGAAATCCAGGACATCGGCAGCGAAATCCGCGTGGAAAAAGACGGTGAAGACTTCTCAGCCGGAGAGATCACCGTTGAGGGCCGGACCGTCACGGCGGCTTTGCCCGACGATCTTAAACCCGGCGATTACACGATTGCCTGGCGGGTTGTGAGCCAGGACGGACACCCCATTTCCGGCAAGGTTGAATTCACTCTGCTTGATTCCGCCGGCAGCGGCGGCGAAGTCAAGGACGGCGACAAGACTGAGGAAGGCGCCAGCGAAGACAACACCGCAGACAAGGCCGAAGACGGCAAGCAGTCGGATGCTTCCGGACAGGAAGAGGCCAGCCAGGACGCTTCTGGCGTTTCTCCGGTTGTGCTGATTCTGCTGGCAGTTGCCGGTCTCGGTGCTCTCGTTGCGGTGTTCGTGATGTTCACCCGCAAGAAGAACGTCATCGACGACAGCGAAAGCTGAGGACGGCTTCAGCCAGGTCGTCTGCGACGGCTGTGAGCACGGGCCCCGGATCGGACATCGCCTGTTCGACCGGGGCCTTGTCCGTCAGCTGGAACAGTCCCGCCAGTCCCGCGTGCGACACTTCAGAGTCGGCAGAGCCGCAGACCACAAAGACGGGAAGGTCTGCCCGCTGGGCGCGTTCAATGACAACCGCGGGGCCTTTTCCGCTGAGCGTCTGCACATCAAAGCGGCCCTCGCCGGTGATGACGACATCAGCCTGCGCCAGTGCGGCATCGAAGCCGGTGAGGTCCAGAATGAGATCCGCCCCAGACTCCATGTGCGCTCCCAGCAGCAGAGCCGCAAACCCCGTTCCGCCGGCTGCCCCGGCGCCGGCCCGCGCAGCAGTATCCGCAGCCCCGAGCTTGTGGGCGAATTCCCGCAGCTGAGAATCGAGGTCGCCAACCGCCTGTGCGTCCGCTCCCTTCTGCGGTCCGAACACCTCAGCTGCACCGCGCGGACCGGTCAGCGGATTGTCGACGTCGCACGCCACCGTCAGTTCGACCCCGTCCAGAAGTCGCAGCGGGGTCGACAGGTCAACACTCGCAGCGTGGGCAAGCGCGCCGCGCGGGTCGCGAACACGCTGGCCGCGTGCATCGTGAACCACGGCGCCAAGCCCCATGAGCATTCCAATCCCGCCGTCAGTGTTGGCCGAACCTCCAAGCCCCAGCACAATTGAGCGGGCACCTGCCGCAACCGCGTGGCCGATGAGCTCTCCCGCGCCCATGCTTGTGGCATTCCGCGCTGTTGCCGGTTCAACAGAGCCGCCTTGACGCTGAAGGAGCGCCAGGCCGCTGGCTTCGGCCATTTCGATGATCGCCCGCGTACCCCGCAGCGCCCACCGAGCGCTCACGGTGCCTCCCAGTGGACCGGTGACCTCTGCCGCGCGCAGGGAAAATCCCGCGGCCTGGGCTGCTTCGAGAGTGCCGTCGCCCCCGTCGGCTAGCGGCGTGGCGTCGACGGTGACGCCAGCTGATTCCAAGACGGGGCGCAGGTGGTCAGTGACTTCGGCGGCGGTCAGGGTGCCCTTGAACTTATCGACAGCGATGAGAGCGCGCATAGCATCAGCATCCCACAGGAAACTCCGTCAGCGGCGGCTTCTCGATGGTCTGTCCGGTGATTCCCTCGGGCCTATGCAGGGTGCTTTTGGCCCATATGGCCCCGTGGGCCTACTGTTGTCCTGTGACTACAAATACACACACATCACAGAAAAGCTTCCTTGTTACATGGCTGTTGGCCTGGTTCCTCGGAAGCCTGGGCATCGACCGCTTCTACCTTGGAAAAATCGGCACTGGCGTGCTCAAGCTGATCACGCTCGGCGGCTTCGGCATTTGGTCGCTCATCGACTTGATCATCTACCTGGTGGGTGCTGGCCGCGATAAGAACGGCCAGCCGCTTGAAGGCTATGAGCAGCACAAGAAGCTCGCTTGGATTGTGACTGCCGTCATGTTCGTTGTGGGCATTGGCTTCGGCAGCTGCAGTGTCACCACCCTCGGCGACATCCAGAACGACGCCATGGCGCTCGGCTTCTGATCAGACTTTCCGTTTACGCAGAACAACCCCGGTTTTTGCCGGGGTTGTTCTGTTGTCGGTCCCTTAGGCGTTCGGGGCCAGGGCCGTTCCTGCTCCGCGCCTGCGGATGGTGGGGACGGTCACGCTTCCGTCACCGGCCGAGGTGCCGGCAGGGGGTGCGCTCTTGCCGCAAGGCAGGGTTGCCGGGGCTGAGACTGCGGGTGCCGCTTCTTCGGCACTGTTCATTGCCTGAGCGTGTGCTCTGCGGTGGGCGCGCAGCTGGTCGCGCAGTGCCCGAGCATCGTCCTGGCCGACGATTTCGAACCCGCCGTTGACGATCATGTTGAGGTCGTCCTCTGCCGCCTGGCCCTCAGAGGTGAGGTAGTCGCCCAAGAACAGCGAATTGACCACGTGCAGGGCCATGGGCTGCAGCGATTTCAGGTGCATTTCGCGTCCGCCGGCCATGCGCAGCTCCTTGTCGGGACACATGAGTCGAACGGCGCACAGAATTCGCAGGCACTGGGTGGGTGTGAGGTAGTTGACGCCTTCCAGTGGTGTTCCCTCAAACGGGATGAGGAAGTTGACGGGAATGGAGTCTGAGCCGAGTTCGCGCAGCGATTCGACCGCTTCGATAATCTGCTCGTCGGTTTCCCTCATGCCCACAATCAGCCCGGAACAGGGTGACATGCCGGCTTCGTGTGCGCGGCTGACTGTTTCGGCACGCTCGTCCCACGTGTGTGTGGAGCAGATGTCCTCGTAGTGTGACTTGGCGGTGTTGAGGTTGTGGTTGTAGGCGTCCACGCCGGCATCGCGCAGGCGCTGCGCCTGACCGTCTTTGAGGATGCCCAGGCAGGCGCAGATTTCGACGTCTGGGTTGTTGGCCTTGATGTCTTCGGTCATGCCGGCAACCCGCTCAACGTCGCGGTTGGACGGTCCGCGGCCGGATGCCACGAGGCACACTCGTGACGCACCTCCGGCCAGTCCGAACTCGGCCTGGCGGCGGGCTTCGTCGCCCTTGAGCCACGAATACTTGAGGATCTCAGTGTCCGAGCCCAAGCGCTGCGAACAGTAGCCGCAGTCTTCGGGGCACAGACCTGATTTGAGGTTGACCAGGTAGTTGACTTTGATCTTCATGCCGAAGTGGTGGCGGCGCACGCGCCCGGCGGCGGCAACGAGGTCAAGCAGCTGGGAGTCGTCAGAGCGCAGGATGCTCAGCGCTTCGTCAGAGGAAGCCGGGGTTCCCGCGACTGCGCGATCGGCGATTTCACTGAAATTGAACACCGTTCAACTATTGAACAGTGTTCAATTTCTGTCAAACGCGACCCGGATCACATTTGCTGCGGCCGTGATGAGCCAATGACTCCGGCACTGCAGTTCTGTGACGCTCCAGGACAGCTCTATTACGCCCGGTGGGCCCTGTGTGACAGCGGGGGACAGGCATGTGACAAACCGCGTCGCAGTGTGTCAAACAGCGCCAGTCCCTATCGCACTGAGTCTTTAGCGTCGTCTTCGAATCACCGCACAGCCGCGGCTCAAACAAAAGAGGAGACACCATGACGACAACAGTGACACCCGCCGGCGGTGCTGCCAGCCCGCCCGGCGCCTCGGCAACCGGCACCTCGGCAGTGGGGAGCACAAGAAAGCCAACGCCCCGTGAGCTGCGCCGCGTGCGCGCGGCGAGCTTTGCCGGAACCACCATCGAGTTCTACGACTTCTTCATCTACGGCACCGCCGCTGCCCTCGTTTTCCCCACAGTGTTCTTCCCGGCCCTGGGCTCCGGTGCGGCACTCGTGGCGTCCTTCGCCACCTTCGGCGTCGGATTTGTGGCCCGCCCGGTGGGGTCGATCTTCTTCGGCCACTTCGGCGACAGGATCGGGCGCAAGCAATCGCTCATCTCCACGCTGCTGATCATGGGTGTGGCCACTGTGCTCATGGGCCTCATTCCGCCGTCGGA
The DNA here is from genome assembly GCF_001810665.1 of Brevibacterium sp. HMSC063G07. Lineage (NCBI taxonomy): Bacteria > Bacillati > Actinomycetota > Actinomycetes > Micrococcales > Brevibacteriaceae > Brevibacterium > Brevibacterium sp. HMSC063G07. The sequence continues at coordinate 86,900 of NZ_KV802363.1, read as the reverse complement.
CCAGATCGGCATTGCCGCGCCGATCATTCTGGTGACCCTGCGGTTCCTGCAGGGCTTCGCGGTCGGCGGCGAATGGGCCGGTGCCGCGCTGCTGACCGCCGAGTATGCGCCGAAGGACAAACGCGGCCTCTACGGGGCGTTTCCGCAGCTGGGCACACCCGCCGGGATGTTCTTGGCCAACACAACGTTCCTCGTTTCCGCCTTGGTTGCCGGGGATTCGTCCGAGGCGTTTCTGAGCTACGGCTGGCGAATTCCGTTTGTGGCCTCGGCCCTGCTGATCGCCATTGGCCTGTGGGTGCGTCTGAGCATTGCCGAAACCCCGGCTTTCGTGCAGGCGCAGGCGGCAGCGGAAGAAGCCCGCAGACGCGACGCCGAGATCGCTGCAGCGCCCGGCGGTGGCAAGGATACGCAGGGTGTAGACGGCGCCGACAGTGCTGACGCAGTCAGGCCGCGTGAGCGCTCGCCGTTCATCGACGTGTTCCGCTTCCAGGCCCGCGAAGTCCTGTTGGCCAGCGGCTGCCTGGTCATGCTGTTCGCGTTCTTCCACACGTCGACGTCATTCCTCACGTCCTACGCGTCCGACCCCGAGGGAATCGGCTTGCCGCGCACCGTGGTCCTGTCGATCAACATGCTCGCCGCGGTGGTGCTCGGTGTGACGGTTGTGCTGGCCGGCTGGCTGTCCGACCGCTTCGGACGGCGTCGTCTGCTGATCTTCGGCTTTGCCACGGGCACGGTGTGGGCGCTTTTCATCTTCCCCGTCATATCAATCGGCACGGGTGCGGCTTTCGCCCTGGCTCAGTGCCTCACGCTGTTGTTCTACGCCTGCGCCTACGGGCCGCTGGGTTCTTATCTGCCCGAGCTGTTCAAGCCGCGCTACCGCTACACCGGCGCTGGCCTGGGCTACAACATCGGCGGCATTTTGGGCGGCGGCATCGTGCCGATCCTCGCCAGCGCCATCAGCGCTTCCTACGGCGGTACGGGAATCGGTCTGCTGCTGAGCGCAACGGGGGTCATTTCGCTGGTCTGCGCGTGGCTGCTGCGGGAGACCCGCGGGCAGGCGCTCGATCACGAAGAACCCGCCGAGACGCCACTCACCAAAGAGCCCGCATCCGTCGGGGTCTGAGGCAGGAGCGCGAGGTGCCGGGCGCGTTCAAGGGCTCGGCACCTCGTCCTTCAACCCCGCCCACGCTTTAGCCGCAGAAACTCCCATTAGCAGTGGTTGCTAAAGCGTGGATCTGCGGCTAGCGGGAGCTTCTTCTCGGCAGGAGGTGCCGGGTGCGCTCGGGATTCGCACAGCGCTGGGTTCTGGGGTGAGGAAAACTCACGAGGCGCCGCTCACCCCCGTGACACCCCTTCAGAAGCGGCTGCAACAGCCCCTGCAACGGTTCAGACTGCGCCGTCTCGTCCTCCTGAAAGGCTAGGTTTTTCGCACGTATATTCAACCGCTAACCAAGCACACAAACGGGCGGTTCATTTCGAGGTGTCGACCCATCTCACGGCCCTTCCATTGGGAATATTTGTTAACTTTGTTTACAAGTAATGTCCTGATGTGTAGAGTATCGAGTAATCCCCATGAAGCCATGCAGTCCAAAGGAGAACGGCATGGACAATCAGAAAAAGAGTCCAAATCCCAGCTAACGATCTCTAAAAGCGCACTTTTCCTGACGATCACAGCGTTTACACTTTCGCGCCTGGCGCTAGCGGACCCCGCTACAGGAACGCTAGAAGCTGAGGCTGCAAGTTCGTCAGATCAGCAAGCAGACAACACAACAGTGGAGTTCGACCATCCAATTTCAACTCGCGATGCGTTCGAGATTGCAAAAATAATGATTTCCAAGTTCAATCCGTAGGGTTTAAAGTTGGTAATGTAGCTGGGAGTTACATTTATGACTCTCCAATTTCACTAGATGCGAACATTCAGAATCTAGAAGAAAACCTACGGAGCCAGGCTCCTGACGGAAATGCAGAAGTAGATAATCTGACTGTGGTTGCAAAGGACGGCGCGAGCACGACGGCAGCACGCAGCTCTTCTACATCGAACGGTCTCCTTGACGACGCTCGTGGTAAACTGCGCCAAGACGCAGGGGACGCTGATCTGACCCGCAAACGGGACCAAGAGGTTCCTAAAACGAAACAACAGAACCGAGCAGCAGCTGTGAAAGACAAAGAACAGTCTTCTGAACCTCCTACCCGTGCGCATGCCAACAGTGTGTGGTTCCAAACCAAAGACAACGTTGACGGGAAGAGGCAGGTCTTAATCAATGCCGCCTGGCTCGGAAAATCAAACCTGAAAAATGCACCAGATCCCTTGCGCTGGGGCTTAGAGTTCCAGCTGTACCAATGGAACTACTCTCTGGACGGCAAGAACAAACGCCCACTCATTTCAACTGGGGCGAGTTCGAAGACAAGCGGCCCAAGGCCATCACACCCTAAAATATGAGCAGGTTGTTTTTATGAATAAGACAACATCCACATGGGTTTCTCGCTTCGTTCGCACCAGGGTGTTCATTCTCGGTTCTGTCTGCACGTTTGCAGCGTCGATAGTCGCGTTTCTTGCTGAATCCTGGCAGGCCGATAATGCCATAGAAGGAGTGGGGAAATGCCCATTGAACGGTTCGGGTGAGATTCGGCACTCAACTGCAGCATGGATCGAAACAACATTCGCTCCACCGCGGATAGTCTGTTTTCAAGATGGATATCCACCCGTTCATCAAAGCACTCTCATATCGAGTACGGCGTACTATCTAACGTTTGTTCTGCTAGCGGCTGCTCTCGTTATCTTCGTCGTGAAGATGGCTCATTTCTTCGGATGGTTCAGTAAGAAACCGATACCTGAACATACTTATCCGGGCTAGTTTCGCCCCGCCCTTGGGCTGGACGTTGCTCTCGCGATGTTCGCCGCTGATGGTCGCGGTACGACGGATCACCCGAGCGCGTTCTGCTGCCTCGCTTCGGGGGGCTTCTTTGAAGCCACCGGAGCGCGTGTGGGCTACCGACCGTCGGCGCAACACCAGGCCGGTGCGGTACTCCCGCACGCTTGTTTCTGATGTCCTGCGCCTGTTTGCGTACCGTGACCACTCCTGGGTCACGGTCTGTTTCGGTGTGTGCTTCAACCGTGGGGCAAGCCTCAAGGCCATAGGTTTTGTCTAGCTGGGTGCAGGCTGTTTGAGCCTGTCCGCGGTCACTGCGCCCGTGCCAGACCTGCTCTTCATCATTGACGCGGGACACGACGATGTGCACAGGGTCATCACCGTGGCAAACTAGGCTCCAACGGTTGTCTTCCAACCCCATGCTCTCGATGAAAGTCTGGCAGGCATCTGCCCATTCGTCGTCTCTGAGGACCCGATCATGCACAGAGTTCCGTAACGAACACTGCCAAATAGGTTTCGTGATATCTCCACGTCGCCCCTGTGTTGCGCGAATCTCGACAGCCCAAAACATCGGGTCAGTTTCTCCCTGCGCTCTAATGTTTGAGCCAATCACGATGCCACCAGAGCAGCGCTGACAACGAGCATCCACGTACTTGTGTTCATTCGCTTTTCCCGGCCCGTGAAGATACGCCGCAATATCTCCGACCCGAGCCCCGTTACCTTTTAGGTGTCACTGCTGTCCGTCAGGACAGGCAGTGCAGGGAACCGGCTGGCTCCGGCATGATGTCTGCCCCAGTCGTTCATGATCCGAGGGGAAACAACGCAACGCAGCCGCGTGAGAACACGATTGAAGAAACTCGCACCCCGCATGGCGGCCCACCTGGGTGACGAGATCCCTGCAGCTTTGGCCGAACAAACCACCATCGTGGCC
>NZ_KV802363.1:0-82999 GCF_001810665.1 Brevibacterium sp. HMSC063G07 | reverse complement strand
TAGCAGTGGTTGCTAAAGCGTGGATCTGCGGCTAACGGGAGTGTGCTTGCGGCTAACGGGTGGATCCGTGGCTAACAGGAGTTGTGTCTGGGACGGCGGCCCGCAAGTGGGCAAAATTAATCCGCGATGGCCAGACGTTTTGCAGCCGGACCACCGCGGTATTCCAATAATACGCTGAGAATACGCGTAAAGAACAGTCACATTGTGTGATTTTCGTCAATAAATCTAACGCGGCGCCGACATGGGCGTGTCGACGGGTGCCTTCATTGATTTTCGGGGGAAGCGCTCGTCAAGCGAATGGCAGGTGAAAATGCGCCTTGGTCAGCTGAGAACGACTCGCTGCTGTTTCTGCGGTTCGAAGGCGCGGTTGGCGGCGAGGATGATGATGGCGCCGACCGTCATAGACACTGCGGCCACCAGATAGCCCTCGTGCGCGCCGTAGCGGTCGATGAAGACTCCCGACACTGCAGAGCCGATCGCAATGCCGAAGCCGATGGCCGTGGAAATCCATGCCAGGGCCTCTGTCATCCGCTTGGGTGGGGCCAGGGACTGCACGACTGAGCTTCCGGTGATGATCGTGGGGGAAACGGTCAAGCCCACAAGGAGCATGAACACTGCCAGCACGGGAATGTTCGGGGCGAACATCAGCGGCCACGACAGCAGTGCAAGGGCGCCCGCCGCGGCGGCGTAGCGCAGACGAACCGGTGCGCGGAAGTTCACTGCACCGTAGGCTATGCCCGCAATGAGCGAACCGAAAGCGTGGGCGGCCAGGGCGATTCCGGCAGCACTCTTCATGCCGTGTTCTTCGGCGCTGGCGATTGTTGACACATCGATTGCGCCGAAGTTGACGCCGAGGAAGAAGTGCCCGAAGACGGCAAGAAGGATTCCGGGATTCCCCAGCACTTTGCCGCGCGTAGCGCGCGGTTCTCGCTTGCTGGTGGGCGGCTCCGTCGCCTTCTGCGGGTAGAGCAGCAGCGAGCCGATCGTGACGGCGACAACGGAGAGGACGATGCCGGACGGGGCCCACAGTGCGGTGGCCAGCGCGGTGACAATCGCTGGGCCGGATACGAACATGAGCTCATCGGCAACCGCCTCCCACGAGAATGCGGTATCGAGTTCTTTCTGGGTCTTTGTCACCGCGGCCCACCGAGCGCGCACGAGCGCTCCCACCGAACCGACCGTCCCGCCTGCAATTGCGGCTGAGGCAAACACAAGGCCCGGCCACAGTCGCAGATAGACCACCAGCAGCAGGCACATGAGTGCTGTGACGTGGATGATGGTCGCGGGAACCATGATCTTGGCCTGGCCGTGCCGGTCGATCTGCTTGCCCAGAAGAGGGTTCGAAATCGCCTGAGCGGTCATGAAGGTGGCAGCAACGACTCCCGCCTGAGCGTAGGAACCCGTTTCTTCCTGGATGAAGAGAACCAGGCCCAAGCCCAGCAGGGCGATCGGCAGACGGGCGATAAGACCAGCCGCGGAGAACTTCAGGGTGCCGGGAATTCTGAAGATATCGCGGTAGGCAGAGAACATGGTCATATCCTAGACCGCGGAACAGTAGGCTGATGGCCTCCGTCTCACGGTGCGAACCGGGCCCAGCGCAGCTCCGGTCAGCAGTACCGAATCACCATCAGTCCGCCAGAACGGAATCGACGAGAGCCTGCGCTTCGTCAATGACGCGCTGCAGGTGTTCCCCGCCCCTCGACGATTCAGCGTAGATCTTGTAGATGTCCTCTGTTCCCGAAGGACGGGCGGCAAACCACGCGGATTCGGTTTCCACTTTCAGCCCGCCGATCGCAGCCTCATTGCCGGGTGCGTGCGAGCGCACCGCCGTAATCGGCTCGCCGGCCAAAGAGTCAGCCGTGACGCTGTCAGCCGAGATCGACTTGAGCTTGGCCTTCTGCTTGCGGTCGGCAGCCGCTTCCACCCTGCGGTAGGTGAAATCGCCGTGCTGTTGCGTCAGCTCGGCACAGCGCTGTGTGGGCGTCTGCCCCGTGACCGCGAGCATTTCTGCCGCCAGCAGGCTCATGATGATGCCGTCCTTGTCAGTGCTCCAAGGGCGACCCTGCTTGTCGAGGAACGAAGCCCCAGCGGACTCTTCGCCGCCGAAGAGCAAAGACGAGTCCAGAAGTCCCGGAACAAACCACTTGAACCCGACAGGCACCTCGTACACGGTCCTGCCGTGAGATGTGATGACCGAGTCGATCAGCCGCGAGCTCACGAGAGTCTTGCCCACTCCGGCCGCACCCAGCGCGCTGCCGCCGGCAGTCCAGGCGGGCCGGTGGGTGAGCAGGTAGTCAATTGCGGTGGCCAAGTAGTGGTTGGGGTTCATCAGCCCGGCATCCGGGGTGACGATGCCGTGGCGGTCGGCGTCAGGGTCGTTGCCGAGTGCGATGTCGAAGTTCGACCGTGCGCTGATCAGACCGGCCATGGCGTATTCGGATGAGCAGTCCATGCGGATCTTGCCGTCCCAGTCCAAGTGCATAAACGACCACGTGGGGTCGATTGTCGGATTGATGACGGTCAGGTCGAGGTCGTAGGCGTCGGCAATGGCCGCCCACACGTCGACCGCGGCGCCGCCGAGCGGATCGGCGCCGATCCGCAGGCCCGCCGACTGCAGCGCCGGTAGGTCGACGACATCGCCGAGTGCGCTGACATAGGCGCCGATGAAGTCGAAGTTCTGCGTGTTCTCCAGGTGGAAGGCCCGCTGGAACTGGGTGCGCGGAATGTCCTGCCAGGAGGAAAGAAGCTCATTGGCCCGGTCTTCAATCCACGCGGTCTCCTCCGCTCCAGCCGGCCCGCCGTGGGGCGGGTTGTATTTGATGCCGCCGTCGGTCGGCGGGTTGTGGCTGGGAGTCAAGATGATGCCGTCAGCCTGGCCGAAATGGGTGGCTGAGTCCCGATTGTGGCGCAGAACCGCAAAGCTCAGCACCGGGGTGGGAGTGTATCCGTCGCGGTCGTCGATGAACGTGGGGATATTCGATGCCGCCAGGACTTCGTTGACCGTGAGAAAAGCCGGTTCGGACAGTGCGTGCGTGTCACGGGCGAGGAACACCGGACCGGTGATGCCCTGGGCTCGCCGGTACTCCACGATCGCCTGGGTGATGGCGACGATGTGGGCCTCGTTGAACGAGCCTGCGCTGCTGGTGCCCCGGTGGCCCGAGGTGCCGAAGGACACCCGCTGGGCCGGGTCGTCTGGATTGGGGACGATGTCGTGGTAGTCGTCCAGCAGCTGCGGGATGTCGGTGAGGTCGCTTTCGGAAGCGGGATGTCCAGCACGGTCGTTCATATAGCAGAGTGTGCCGAAGTTATCGCTTCAGTTCCACCGTGAGGCGGTGAAATCTTGAATAGCGGATTCCGGTTACCCGGAATCGACTCACCGAGGTGCTCGGGGAATTTCGAAAATGGGACTGAGTCGTGCATTATGGGCAAAGCTCCAAAAACTCTCGGACCGGCTGTCGGCACGCCGGAAGCACCGCCGACAGCCCTGGTCAAGGCGGTGGTCCACGACTGCGCGCTTTGCCCAAAAAGAGCGGGCCGGAAAGGTTTTCCTTCCGGCCCGCTCGCTGTTTGTGCGAATCCTATTTCACATACGGCTGTCCGTCGCCTTCGGCCACAATCGGCAGTTCGGCTTCGTGATGCCACTGGTCCATGCCGCCGACAACCATGATGCAGTCGTGCCCGGCCATATTGAGGAACTGTGTTGCGTGTGCCGAACGGCGTCCGGTGCGGCAGATGACGTACACGTCAACGTCAAACGGCACCTCGTCCTGCCGTTCCTGCAGTTCGTCAAGGGGCACGTTGATGGCGTCTTTGATGTGACCGGCGGCGAACTCATCGCGGCCGCGGACGTCAAGGACGATCGCGTCGTCGGGGACTTCGGTGACTGAGCAGGTGGGTTCTTCGAACATGATCACATCTTTCCGTGCTCGCGCAGATTGATATGCCAGCTGAGCGCTTCGTCGAGAATGTGCGGTGTGTGCTGGCCGCCGGGATCGGCGGCTATGGCCCGGTCGAGGTAATCGGTGAGCCGGTCCCGGAACTGGGGATGAGCGCAGTTGTCGATGATGCGGCGGGCGCGCTTGATGGGCGACAGTCCGCGCAGGTCTGCGATTCCCTGTTCCGTGACGAGAACGTGGGTGTCGTGTTCCGTGTGGTCGACGTGGCTGGCAAACGGGACGATAGACGAAATCGCGTCGTCTTTGGCCGTTGAGGGCGAAACGAAGAAGTTGAGGAACGCATTGCGCGCGAAGTCACCAGAACCGCCGATGCCGTTGACGATCTTCGTGCCGGTGATGTGGGTCGAGTTGACGTTGCCGTAGATGTCGGCTTCGACCATGCCGTTGATGCCGATGACGCCCAGGCGGCGGACGATTTCGGGGTGGTTCGACATTTCCTGCGGGCGCAGAAGCAGACGGCCCTTGAACTTCTCGACATTGTCGTTGAAGTACTGGGCCTTTTCGCGCGTCAGCGACAGGGCGGTGGCAGACACCGAGGTGAAAGTGCCCTCTTCCAGCAGGCTCAGCAGGTTGTCCTGCACCACCTCGGTGAAGGATGTGAGGTTGCGGAATTCAGATTCCTGCAGCCCGGCGAGCACTGCGTTGGCGACGTTGCCGATGCCCGACTGCAGCGGCAGAAGGTTCTTCGGCAGGCGGTCGTTCTTGACTTCCGAGCGGAGGAAGTCGATGAGGTAGTTCGCCATCGCCTCGGATTTTTCGTCAACCGGGTTGAACTTGTTGTCGCGGTCCGGGGAGTTGGTTTTGACGACCGCGACGACTTTCGATTCGTCAACCCGCAGGTAGGGATCGCCGATTCGCTGGGCCGGGTCCAGAATCTGGATTGGGTTGCGGTGCGGCGGAATGTGCGTGCCGTAGTAGATGTCGTGGAAGCCTTCGATTTCGTTCGGCAGCCATTCGTTGACCTCCAGGATGACCTTGTCGGCCAGGTCGAGCCAGGTTTTGTTGTTGCCGACCGAAGCGCCGGGAACCAGCAGGCCATTGGGCAGGACTGCAGCGACTTCGATCACGGCGACGTTGAGCTTGCCGTAGAAGCCGAACCACACCTGCTGTGCCAGGTGGCTCAGGTGGGCGTCAAGGTAGTCGACTTCGCCCTTGTTGATGGCCGCACGCATGTCCGGGTCGGTGTTGAACGGGGTGCGAAAGCGCACGCCTTTCGCGTTTGCGAGTGCGCCGTCGAGTTCGTCCGAGGTTGATGCTCCGGTGAACAGGCCGATCGAAAAGTCTTCGCCCGCATCGTGTGCTGCTTCTATCCGGTGAGCGAGTGCCGTGGGGACGGCCTTGGGGTAACCGCTTCCGGTGAAGCCGGACATTCCGACGTTGTCGCCGGGGTTGATGAAACGAGCAGCGTCCTCAGCAGACATCACCTTGTCGGCGAGGACTGTATTCACAATGCGAGCCATGGCCACATTGTTCCAAATTGCGAAACGGCTCATTTCGCCGGGTCGGCACCCTCCGTGCCGTCCGGTGCAGCTTCGTCTTCATCTTCCGAGGTGCCGGTCGTCTTTCCTGCTTTAATCGCCTTGTGTAGGTCCTCCAGTGCCGCGTAGAACTCAGCCCGCGTGATCGGCTCGCGTCCGTCTTTGAGGTCCACCACGAGTGAACCGCCAGGTTCGAGGTCAACGGTGTCGACGGCGTCTAAGCCCATGCCGCCCTGGTGGCGCACGGCAGATTCGAGTTCGGCGCGGGTGATGCCGGCCCTGTGCATTTCCGGCCAGCGGATGTGCCCGTCGTCGATGAGTCTGCGCGAGTGTCCGCGCAAGCCGCGGCTGAGCCACGGCCAGTGCAGGGTCAGCCGTTCCAGGCCAGCGTTGGCGGCCACGAGGATTGCAGCGCCGAGCAGACCGCCGATGAGCGAAAAGTCCGGTCCGATGATGGCGTTCTGCACGACGTTTGACAGCAGCAGGACGACCACCAGGTCCAGTGAGTTCATCTGCGCGAGGAAGCGGGCGCCGGCTAAGCGGATGAGCACGGCGATGAACAGGTAGACCGCGACTGTGCGCAGTGCCTTGCCGAGAACGGACACGTCGAGTGTCCACATGCCCGTCAGCTCTGCCGGGTTGAACCCCAGCCATCCGAGGAACTCCACGGTCGGCTCTTAGGCGTCGGAGGGAATCGGCGGCAGAACGGTGGCGGTCAGGCGAGGGCCCCGCTCGCTGCAGCCGAGAATCCGCAGGCTCTGCTCAAGGTATTCGCGTTCGAGGTCTTCGACCTTCAGTGGGCCGTCCGGGCGCCACCACTGGGGGAGGACGTTGCTGATGGCAAGCACGGAGCGGGCCGCGAGGTCGGGGTTGTCGATGTCGAAAACGCCCTGCTCTTTGCCAAGGCGAACCTGTTCGTACAGCTGACCGCGGGTGAACACGCGCAGCTCGTCTATTTCGGGCCGGTATTCCTCTGACAGGCGCTCTGTTTCCAGAAGCAGAAGCCTGGAGCTTGCGAGGTTTGCTGCCCGGTAGCGCACAAGAACGCGCACAAACACCGCAACACGGCAGACGGGGTCCGGTTCGGCGGCCTTGAGGGCTTCGTCGATTGCGCTGTTGAACTCTTGGTAGCTGGTGCGGATGAGTTCGAAAAGAGCCGCCTGTTTGGAATCGAAGTAGTAGTAGAGCGCAGAGAGGTTCAGCCCCGCCGTGTTCGCGATGTCGCGGATGGACGCACCGTCGAATCCCTTTGCCGCAAATGTTTCTCGCGCGGCGCGCAGAATGGCGTCGCGGCCCTTGAGCTGCTTCCCTGAACGTTCCATAAAAGTCAGGCTATCGCAGGTTCAAACGATCGTTCTGCATACAAGAAGCGCGCTGCCGGGGTACAGTGCAGCCGTGCACCATGCGCAGCCGCTGTTACAAAGGAGTCCGCAGTGAAGAACTACGAAGCGATCAGCCGCTTCCTTGCCCACGAACGTTCTGGCAAACCGCTGTTCGGCCTTATGGGCGACGCCAACCTCGCGTACTTGGGTCATTTCATCGAGCAGACCGACGGCCGCTACGTCGGCATGTCGATTGAAGACGCCGTTGTCCTCGCGGCTGACGGCTATGCGCGCTTCTCCGGCGAAGTCGGGATGGCAACCGTCACCTTCGGCCCCGCGATCACCAACGCTTTGACCGCGTTGACGGAAGCCGTGCGCGCCCGCACGCCGCTCGTGCTGCTCACCGGCGACACCCCGGATGTCAACGAGCACTATCAGCGCATCGACATTGCCGCCGTTGCGGCAGTCGCGGGTGCTGCTTATGAGCGCTCCCATACCGGCGCGGACGCTGTGAAGACAATCCACAAGGCGGTCGCGCGCGCCCGCGCTCGTCAGCAGCCGGTCATCGTCAACATCCCGTACGCGCAGATGAACGACGAGGTTGACCTGCCTGATCTGCCCGATCTGAGTAAGCCCCTGTCCGTGCTCGGGCCAGACCCCGAACGGATCGAGGAGGCACTGGGCTACCTCATGTCGGCCCGCCGCCCGCTGATCCTGGCCGGCCGAGGTGCCATTGCCGCGGGTGCGCGGGATGGCGTGCTGCGCTTTGCCCGCATGATCGGTGCGCCCGTCATGACCTCGCTGATTGCCAAGGACCTCTTCCGCGGTGAACCGGAGAACCTCGGCATCCACGGCACACTGTCCAACGAAGTGGGCGTCGAATACATGGGGGAGGCCGATGTCGTCATCTCCTTCGGAGCCTCGCTGAACAACTGGCAGACCGACCACTACCACCTGCTCGAAGGCAAAAAAGTCATCCAGGTAGACATCTGCGCTGAGGCGCTCGGCAAATACGGGCCAGCCGACGTTGCCATCCAGGCCGATGCTGCGGCAGCTGTCGACGCGCTCGCCGCAACCCTGCTGGAAGCCGACCCGGACGCCGACGGTCGGCCCGCACCCAAGTACGTTGCGGCACTAGAGGACCGCCCCCAGCGGGAGGCCCTCGATGACTACCGCTCCACCTCGCGCGAAGACCACATTGATGTGCGTGATGCGGCCCGGCTGATCAGCACCGCCGTCAGCAATGACGGCAAGAAGCAGGTCAACCAGGTGTCCGACATCGGCATGTACTTCCCGTCGATCGTCCGGCACTTCGTGGTCGACCCAGGCAAGTGGGACTTCGGCGGCTACTTCGGGGCGATCGGCCTGGCCATCCCGCTGGGACTCGGTGCGGCCTACGCGGACTCTTCATGCCCGACGGTCGTGTGGGTGGGCGACGGGGCGGCAATGCATTCGCTCATGGAGGTCTCCACGGCCGTGCGCGATCGTCTTCCGCTGGTGGTCGTCGTACTCAATGACTCCTGCTATGGCGCGGAGTTCTACAAGCTGGAGAACTTCGGTGCCAAGGGCGAAACCTCGTTCGTCGAATGGCCGTCCTTTGCCGCCATGGCCCGCGGAATGGGCGCGGTCGGACACACTGTGAGCTCCCTGGAAGAGCTCAACGGGGTGCTGGAAGAACTCGGCGAAGTCACCGCGCCGACCGTCATCGAAGTGGTCACCGATCCGCTGGAGCGCTTCCGCCCGACTCCGCGATCATAAGGGGCACGGCTTCGGGTTAAAGTGAGCTGTGCAACACCACAGTGAGGAGATTGCTATGGAAATTCAGGGAGTATCCGCCCTCGTCACCGGCGGCGTGTCCGGTCTTGGCCGTGCGACAACCGAGCGTCTGCTCGCGGCCGGTGCCAGTGTCGTCATGATCGACCTCAACGAAGAAGCCGGTGCGAAGGCCGCAGAAGAACTCGGCGAACGCGCGCACTTCGTCAAGGCCGACGTGCAGAGCGAAGAGCAGGTCCAGGCCGCTGTCGACAAGGCAGTTGAACTCGGTCCCCTGCGGATCGTCGTCAACTGCGCCGGTGTGGGAACACCCGGCAAGCTCGTGTCACGCCGTGGGCCGCTGGAACTCGATGCCTTCAAGAAGGTCGTCGGCATCAACCTGGTCGGCACCGTCAACGTGGCACGCCTGGCAGCTGCGGCAATGCAGCAGGGCGAAGCCGACGGCGAAGAGCGCGGCGTCATCATCAACACCGCTTCGGTTGCGGCTTTTGACGGTCAGATCGGCCAGATTGCGTACTCGGCATCCAAGGGAGGTGTGGCTGCTGTCACCCTGCCGATGGCCCGCGAACTCGCCGAATCGCTCATCCGCGTGGTCACCATCGCACCGGGCATCTTCGAAACTCCGATGATGGCAGGCCTTCCGCAGGAAGCACAGGACTCACTGGGCAAGATGGTTCCGCACCCGGCACGCCTGGGCAAGCCCGCCGAATATGCGCAGCTGGTCGAATCGATCGTGCGCAACCCCATGCTCAACGGCGACACCATCCGCCTGGACGGCGCCATCCGCATGCAGCCCAAATGATCTGTCTGCGCTGAGGCAGTTGGTGTGACCGACCCAGCTGCGACCGGTCGAGGTGCCGTCCCCGCGCGAAAGGGGGCGGCACCTCGTCTGTTTTGGTGGGCGCGCCTTCACGTGGGTACATCCGCTCCCGCCAGCCGGATTGTGCGGCTCAGATCAAGCCGGCTCGTTCGGCTAACACCTGGGCCGTCACCGAGCGCGAATCCGGATGCGTGCCCTGCTGAGCGACCGCCGCAGGCGTCCCGGTGGCCAGGATCTGGCCGCCCTCGTCTCCGGCTCCCGGACCGACGTCGATGACGTGGTCTGCCTGCGCGACCACCCGAAGGTCGTGCTCGATGACGACCACCGTCGCGCCGTCGTCGACCAGACGACGCAGCTGGGTGAGCAGCAGGTCCACATCCGCCGGATGCAGCCCCGTCGTCGGCTCGTCCAGGAGGTACAGGCTGTGCTTGCGTCCGGAGCCGCGCTGCATTTCGGAGGCCAGCTTGATGCGCTGCGCCTCCCCACCCGAAAGCTCCGGGGAGCCCTGTCCCAGGCGCAGATAGCCCAGGCCGAGTGCGTGCAGGAATTCGACAGAGCGCAGAATCCTCGGCTCATCGGCGAAGACTCCCAGCGCCTCGTCCACAGTAAGCGCCAAGATATCCGCGATGCTGCGGCCGTTCCACTGCACTTCAAGGATCTCCTGTTTATAGCGCTTGCCGTGGCAGGCCGGGCAGGTGGTGTACGTGCCGGGCAGGAACACCAGCTCGACCTCGATGCTGCCAGCGCCATCGCACTCCGGGCAGCGGCCCTTTTTCGTGTTGTAGGAAAAGTCCGACACCGACATGCCCCGCCGCTTGGCCTCCGGGGTGTTGGCAAACAGCCTGCGGACATGATCGAACAGGCCCGTGTAGGTCGCGACGGTCGAACGCACCGTTCGCCCAATCGGCTTCTGAGTGATGTGAACCAACCGGCGGATCTTATCGACCTCCGCCAGGCTGTCCACCCGGAAATCTCGGGAGTCGTCGGAACCTGCCGTGGAATCAGCATCCGAGTCTTCGTCCGGGGTCTCTTCGGCGCCGATCACCTGCTTGGCCGAGCGGGACGCCACATCGGCCAGCACCCCGATGACCAGGGTGGATTTGCCGGAACCGGATACTCCCGTGACTGCGGTGAGCGTCCCCAGCGGGAAGTCCACGTCGGCCCCGTCGAAGGCGCGCGCGTACACGCCGGTCAGGCTGATGGATTCGCCGGTGCCGGCCGGGGTGTCCGTCAGTTCGGGAAAGTCCTCGTTCAGAGCGGCAGCAGTGGGCGAGTCCAGCTGCTCAGCTTTGGCGCGGAACTGCTCGGTAGGGCCGGAGAACACCAGCTCCCCGCCGCGCTCACCGGCGCGAGGGCCGATATCCACGATCCAATCGCATCCCGCCACCAGGGACATATCGTGCTCCACCAGAAGCACCGAATTGCCGGAAGCGATGAAGCGCTGCAGCAGCTCGGAGACTGCCTTCCGCTCCACGACGTGCAGGCCGGCCGAAGGCTCATCCAGCACATACACTGTGCCGAACAGGCTCGAGTTCAGCTGGGAAGCCAGCCGCAAACGCTGGTTCTCGCCCGCAGACAAGCTTCGTGCCGGGCGGGAGAGGCTCAGGTGCCCCAACCCCAGCTCGATCGCCGCGCGCACCGTGGGCAGCACCTGATCCAACAGCAGCTCTTCGGCCTCGTCGTGCTCGTTCCACTGCTGCTTCGCGATCCCTGCCAAGTGCTGGAGGCGGTCCTCCAGCACAGCCAGCACTTCCTTCAACGCCAAATCGTTGAATTCGTCGATGGGGTAACCGGCGTAGGTGACCTGCAGGGTATCCGGTTGGAACCCGCGGCCCTGGCAGGTTGGGCATGTCGATGAATGCATGAAGGAGAGCACCCGGCGGCGGGTCTTATCCGACTCTGTTTCCGCCAGGGAGTCGGTGAGGTAGGCGGCAACCGAGCGCCATTTGCCTTTATACGACCCTTGCATGGCGTTTTCGTCGCGCACTGGGTGGACGGTGACCACCGGCTGCTCGTCCGTGAACAGGATCCAGTCGCGGTCCTCTTGCGGAATATCCAGCCAGGGGACGTCGAGCGGGTAGCCGAGGGTGCCCAGAATGTCCCGGAAGTTCTTACCCAGCCACGCTCCCGGCCACGCGGCGATCGCGCCGTCCCAGATGGACAGACTGGGGTCCGGCACCATCGACTCTTCCGTCGGCCGGTGCACGGTGCGGGTTCCCTGGCACTCGGGGCACATCCCCGCGGTGGTGTTGGGGGAGAAGGCGTCGGAGTCGAGCCTGCCGTATTCCAGCCGCTCGCGCATGCCGGCCGGGTAGCTGCCGGAGCGGGAAAAGAGCAGCCGAATACTGTTCGAGATATTCGAGATCGTGCCCACGGAGGAGCGTGCCCCACCCAGGGTGGTGGACTGCTGCAGAGCCACCGTCGGCGGCAGTCCTGTGACCGATCCGACGCGCGGGTTGACCGCGCCGCCGATGAGACGTCGCGCGAAGGGGGAGACAGACTCCAAGTAGCGACGCTGCGCCTCCCCATGAATGGTGCCGAAGGCCAGGCTGGACTTGCCCGAACCCGACACCCCGGTGACCGCCACGAGGGTATCCCGGGGCAGATCGACGTCGATGTGTTTCAGGTTGTGAAGGTGTGCATCACGCACCTGGATCGTTGGATCGTGATCCGCACCCGCCGCAGCGTGCGGAGTCGGGAACTCGGACGTGGCGTGAGTCATGGGGGCTACGTTACCTCGCGGACTGCGCCCTTATCGGCGGCGTAGGCTGTCCGCGTGACCAGGCTAGAAGCCCCCGGCTGATCTTGGAGCTCACCCGGGCTGGGTCTGTTGGGTCGGCTGGTCCGACTGTGACTGGCGCATCTGCTTTGCCCGCTGGGCCTGCCTGCGCAGAATGAGCCCGCGGACGGAGCCCATGGCGATGAGCATGAGAGTGAGAACAAAGGACCCGAGGACGGTCGTCCAGGAGATATCCGGCTGAGCGGGGCTGTGGGTCAGCTGGTAGACGAGGGCTGACATGAGCGAGGCGCACACAGCCGGCGCTGTCCAGTTCAGCGACAGTCGTGCTGACAGTGAGATGAGCACAATGGCCCCGGCAGGTGCGGCCAACAGCGACACCATCCAGACCGACAGGATGACCAGGGAGGCCACGAGTGCTGACGGTGGGCCTACGTAGCCGTATTCGACTTCCATGGGGTCGTGGCGGATAGCTGACGGCAGGAGCGCCAGCGCGAGAACGCCCAGGGCGATGTCAACACCGAATGCCACTGTGCCGATCGAGTCACCGAACGGAGGCGGTGGAGCTATGAAACCCAGTGCTTCGAACACGTGGTAGAGAGCGAACATCGTGACGCCGGCGCTGGCCGCCAGGAAGAAGAGAATCTGCGTGCGGGCCTTTGAGCGCACCGGGGATTGCTGATTCATGCGGTTTACTGTAGAGCGACAAGTAGGGAAAACCCTCAGTGTTCCTCTGGCTTCCATCATGGGCATCGGGTTGGCCGCCCGCGAGGATTGAAGCATGAAATCACAAACACAGAACGGCAGCTGGATCAAACCAGCCGGACATCCGGGGATCATAGGCACAGCAAACCTGCTGGCCTCCGGTTTTGTCTGGTGGACGATCTCCTGCCTGTCAATCTTCTTGTTCTTCAGCGGCATTTCGGCACTGCCGGCTGCCGGTTCCGGCCTGGTCATACTGCTGGCGTGGTTCTTCTTTCAGTGGGGCGTCAACATTGCTGAGCGTCACCGTGCTGAATCGATCTACCGCCTGGGCTATCCGAAACCGCAGATGCCGCGGCGTCAGCCCGGATTCACCGAGTGGCTCAAATGGTTGGGCCGGTGCCTGATATCGCCCGTATTCTGGCGTGGAACAGGCCACCATTTCCTCAAGTCCTTCGCGGGTGCGCTTCTGGGAGCACTGACTTTCCTCGCGCTTGCGGTTTCCATGGTGTTCGTCAACAACACTGTGTCAGAGGCAATCGGCGAGCGCTTCGAAGTGGGTCTTGGAAGCGCACCGATGCGGTTTGCCCTAGCGGTTGTTCTGGTGGTCTTCACCGTGGCGATCCTGTGGTATTCGGCGATTCTGGACCGCGCAATCGACAAACTGCTGTTGGCACCGCCGAAAGCTGATGCCCTGACAAAAGAAGTGACGGCCCTCGACGACGCTCGCCAGGGAGCAGTCGGCGCTGCGGAAACCGAGCGCGCTCGCCTGGAGCGTGATCTCCACGACGGCGTGCAGCCCATGCTGGTTGCCCAGTCGATGAAGATCGGCATGGCGAAGACGAAACTCGAGACCGACCCCGAGGGTGCCCGCGCCCTCATCACCGAAGCGCACGAAGACTCCAAGCAGGCGGTTGCCGAACTGCGTCGCCTGGTGCGCGGACTGCAGCCTGCAGTGCTGGGCGACCGCGGCCTCGACGCTGCCCTGTCCGGTCTTGCCGCCCAGTCGGTCGTCCCGGTTGACCTCACCGTGAATCTTTCCGGGCGCATCGACCGCGATATCGAATCCGTTGCCTACTTCGTTGTGGCCGAAGCCCTCACCAACATCAACAAGCACGCTCAGGCCAGCCGCGCACAGGTGGAGGTCGGCATGAGTGCCGACGCTTCCCGACTGCAGATCGAGGTTTCTGACAACGGACGAGGCGGAGCCCACCTCCCGATCCACGGAAACTCCGGTCTTGCGGGACTGCAGGACCGGGTGCGGGCTGTGCGGGGCACCTGGGAATTCTCATCGCCCAATGGCGGACCAACCGAACTGAAAGTGGAGGTGCCATGCGCATTGTGATCGCCGAAGACTCCGTTCTCCTGCGGGAAGGACTGGTTCGTCTGCTCTCAGATGCGGGCCACACCATCGTCCACACAACGGGTGATGCCGCAAATCTGCTGGGAGCAATCAGCGCCCACAAACCAGACTTGGCCGTCATCGACGTGCGAATGCCGCCGACGTTCACGGACGAGGGCATCCGGGCGGCTGTGCTCATCCGCGCGCAGAACCCTGACGTTGGAGTCCTTGTCCTGTCCCAGTACGTCGAAGAGCGCTACGCATCTGACCTCATTGCAAATAACAGCGGAGGTTTCGGCTACCTGCTGAAAGACCGTGTGGCAGATGTCAGCGATTTCCTCGAAGCGGTCGACAAGGTCGCCTCCGGAGGCACTGTCCTCGACCCGGAAGTCGTCAGCCAGATTATGGTGCGCTCCCGCCGGGACACCGGAATTGAGCAGCTCTCCGCCCGTGAACGCGAAGTGCTGGCACTCATGGCCGAAGGCAAATCGAACTCTGCCATCGCATCCGCGCTGTTCTTAAGCGCCGGAGCAGTCGAAAAGCACATTTCGTCGGTGTTCACCAAACTCGGCCTGTCCGCCGACGCCGACGACAACCGCCGCATTCTTGCGGTTCTGAAGTTTTTGGGAGCCTGACATGAATACCCAGATCATGCCCACACCTCGTGACAACAATCAGCCCACGCCGGAGCCGAGCCAGCAGTCCACCCCGCAGCCCACTCCGGAGCCGGAGCCGCAGCCGGAGGAAAACAAGCTCCCGCGGTCCGCATCGGGCACCGCGTGGAAGACCGGGGTCGTCATAGCGGCGGTTCTTTCTCTGGTCGTGCCGCTCGGCGCAGTCGCATCGGCGATGGTGGTTGCAGCCAAATTCGGGGTCGAAACCCAGAACGGTGCGATTCCCGAAGGCATCGACAAGCTCGAAGTCAGAACGGGCCGCGCGGCTGTGACGCTCGTGGATTCGGCGCAGTTCGGCGACCGTGACGTGCCACCGGATGCACAGGCCACTGGATGGTTTGACGCGAGCTATCGCCAGCTCAAGGGCGACAGTGAGGGCAAAGCGCCCGTCACGGTGCAGACGAACGGTTCGACAGCGGTTCTGGACGTCAAATCTCAGGACAGCCAGGGTGTTGACGTGACCATCGGTCTGCCGGAAGCAGTGGCACAAAACCTCAACGTCGACGTGAAGGTCAGCGGCGGCGTACTTCAGGTTTTCGGCAACTACAAAGACATCGCCGCCTCAATGACCGGCGGTGCCGTGAACGTCGGTGGTGGAGCCGAGAAGCTGGCACTCGACGTCAAGGGCGGAAAAGCCGACATCGAGGGAACCTTCGATGAGACCAGCTGGGAAGTCCGCGGTGGTGAGGTTAGATCGCTGCCCGTCGAAGTGCGCAAGAAGATGTCAGTCAACGTCACCGCGGGATCAGCTGACCTGTCGCTGGACCCGAATATCCAGCCTGCCGACGGTGTCGACCTCAGCGTTGCAGCCGGATCGGCCGACCTGGAAGTGCCGGATCCGAAGAACGTGAAGGACGGACGCGGCTACGCCATCGTCGACGACGGAAAGGCCAATCTGGAAAACGACAAGATCGGAATCGAAGCCAGGCGAGTCGCTGACATGAAAGAAGTCGGCAAGGACATTCCGCTGAATCTCAACGCCGGTGCGGGGGATATTGAACTCGGGTATTCGGAGGTCGAAGAAGAGGACGAGTCCTCAGACGAAGAAGACGAGTACGCCGATGAAGGGGACGAGTACTCAGACGAAGAAGACGAGTCCTTAGACGATGTCGAGAGTGAGGCCCTTGATGAAGGCTTCTATGAAGACGGGCTAGAAGACGACGAGCCTGGTATGTGGCCACTTGACTATCTCCTCTGGTGGGCGAATAGTTAATAGCCCACTAACCGGAGGCCCCAGCAATGTCGCGTCATGACAAAAACCGTCTCAGCAGCGCTCGTGAGGAAGAGCCGATTCCCAAGGGTGCGCGCGGGCATAAGCGGCAGGCGCTCAAAAGAAGCATCAAGAGTCGCCACATGTTCATGATTGCGCTTGCTGGGGTCATCGGCACGGGCCTGTTCCTGGGCACGGGCGACGTCATCAGTCGGGCTGGTCCCGGAGGGACGATCGCGGCGTATGTCGTCGGAGGTTTTCTCCTGTGGCTGACCATGTCGTGCCTGGGCGAAACTTCGTCCGTGATGCCGGCCTCCGGGTCGTTCCAAGCCCATGCAACAAAGCTCCTGGGGCCCGGGACGGGGTTCACAATCGGCTGGATCTACTGGCTGTCGTGGGCAAGCTTCATCGGCCTGGAGTTCTTAGCCGCCGGTATTGTCATGAAGTTCTGGTTCCCTGACGTTCCCACGGCGGTGTGGTCCGGTGTCTTCATTGTGGTCCTGTTCGTCATCAACTTGTTCAGCGTTCGCGGCTTTGCAGAAGTCGAATCCGGTTTGGCTTTCGTCAAGGTCGCTGCTGTCGCCGCGTTCATCGTCGTCGGCGGACTGGTGCTTTTCGGGGTGGTGGGCATGGACGGCCAGACCGAGCCGCGCTGGGACAACTTCTATGCTGACGGCGGCTTCTTCCCCACGGGGATCGGCGCGGTTCTTGCCGCCATGATGACGGTGATCTACACGTTCATGGGCTCGGAGGTCATGGGAGTTGCCGCAGGCGAGGCGGAAAACCCGGCCAAGGCTGTGCCCAGGGCAGTGCGGACGATCGTGTTCCGCCTGGTGTTCTTGTACCTGGGCGCTGTCGTCATTCTCATAGCTCTCATTCCCTGGCGCCAGGCGGGACTGTCGGAAAGCCCGTTCGTCACGGTGTTCGAAGCCATCGGCATCCCCTTTGCTGCGGACATTATGAACTTCGTGGTGCTGGTGTCCATCCTGTCGGTGGGCAATACGGGGCTGTACATGTGTTCGCGCATCATGTGGTCGCTCGGCCACGATGGACATGCGCCGAAGTTCTTCACCCGCACACTCAAGAACGGTTCGCCCTACGGCGGTCTGATCTTCACGATGGCCTTCGGCCTGCTGTCGCTTCTGTCGAGCTTCGTTGCAGAAGACACGCTTTTTGTCTTCCTCATGTCGGTGTCCGGCATAGGCGGTGCGCTGTCGTGGATCACGATCGCACTGACCCAATACGCTTTCCGCACCAAGTTCGTGAAGTCCGGTGGGGACGTCAAGCAGCTTCCCTACAGGGTGCCCCTATTCCCGGCTGTGCCGATCCTCGTGGTGCTGCTGAATCTGGCAGTGTTCGTTGGTATGGCTCTAGACCCCACTCAGAGGCTGTCACTGGTGATCGGCCTGGGCGTGGTTCCTGTCTGCTACGGCGTGCATTGGCTGTTCATCCGACCGCGGGAGAAAGATGTCGCGTCGGCTGAAATGGAAGTGCGGCTGCCGGCAATGCAAGGCTGAGGCCGTGTCGCGCCGGAAGATCCCGAGGTACCTGCCCGGATCAGTTCGGCACAGCAGCTGTGCTGCACGGTTGGCTGGGAGTTTGTTTCGGCGGCAGCGGCTAGGGTGAGAACACCCCGCCAGTCACAGTGTCAGCCAGCCGCAAGGAGGGTCCCCATGACGGAGTACGTTGTTCTTCTCGATGAGGCGGGCAAGCCCATCGGCGAGGCTGACAAGGCGGCAGTGCATACGGCCGATACCCCGCTTCACCTGGCTTTTTCCTGTTTTCTCCACAACGATGCGGGCCAGGTGCTCATGACCCGCCGGGCGCTGGGCAAGGCCACGTGGCCGGGCGTGTGGACCAATTCCTTCTGCGGACATCCCGCGCCGGGGGAGTCATTCACCGCCGCGATCGAAAGGCGCGCCGCACAGGAACTGGGCACCAAGGTTGTTGACATCACCGAGATCCTGCCGGACTTCCGCTACCGGGCAATTGACGCATCGGGAGTTGTCGAAAACGAAATCTGTCCCGTGTTCTCCGCCAAGATCGACGGTGAGCTCCTGCCGGTGACCGACGAAGTCATGGACTTCGCATGGATTGAGCCCGATGCGCTGACAGACGTGCTGCGCCAAGCGCCGTTTGCCTTCAGCCCGTGGGTGGTCGAGGAATGGGCGCAGCTGCGTGGCTGAGATTCTCAACTCTGTTCGGGCTCGCGAACATTCCGGTCCGCTCGACCCACAGGGGCCCTTTGACGTACCCCACCCGGAAGGGCGGGGAGTGGGCGACGCGCCGTTCTTTGCTCACGGTTCGCTTCTGAATTGGCGATTCCGTCGGCACGATTTCGCCGCCCACGGCAGTGAGGTCATCCAGCCGGTGCGCGTTGTCCAGCACAATGAGCGCGGCCTGGTTGTGTGGCTTGCCGGGGACACGCCCACGGTCGACAGCCGCTTTGCGGGCCGGGAGGACGTCAATCCGCACGAACTGGGCTACGCCGAACGCTTTTCGCCCCAATCCACTGACCGTGTCAGCTATCGGCGGCACTGGCGCGGTACGGGCGTGCTGCGCATTGTGCCGACGGGCATGCCGTTTTCTGTGTGGCTTTTCTGGGCCGAAACGGGGCAGTTCCGCTGTTGGTACATCAACTTGGAGCACCCGCACACAATTGCTGGTGACTCCCTGTACACCGCGGACCATGTGCTCGACATTCTGGTGCGACCTGACGGGAGCGTGGAGGAAAAAGACCGCGACGAACTCGAAGCTGCTGTCCGCTTCGGTCAGTGGGATGAGGGCATTGCCGCAGCGATCGAGGCGGAGAAGCGCTTGGCCCTTGACCAGATGCGTGCCGGTCACTGGGCTTTTGACGATGCGTGGAAGCGCTTCCACCCCGACCCCTCGTGGACCCTGCCGCCGGCCCCGCGGCTGTAAACCGCACTGGGTGCTGACGCCGTCGGGCTGGTTTTGTCCGCCTGCAACCGCAGAATCACGCTTTAATGCAGAGTCACGCGTTGTTGCGCCGCATTTGCGCGCAAGTCTGCATTACCGCGTGAAACCGGGGCGTAGGGGGGCGACAGCCATCGCCACACCCGAAGGGTTCTCCGGCCTGTACAGGGTGCTGACCGGCGAGGATGCGAAGACGATGGGGCAGGAGATCGCCCGCGCGGCTGGCCGACCGGAGGCCCAGAGCGCCATCCGCCGACCCGGCCGCACACAGCCGAGCGACAGACCCTCCACCAGCCCTCGCCGCGGCGAGCTCAGCGGCTCTTGATCTTGCAGTAGGCCTGCACGGCGATCAGATCAGCGTCGTCCTCGCGGATCTCCGCCTGGTGCGTCTGGGTCGCCGGTTCGTCGAGACCGCGATCCACGTACCGCATCCAGTACGCCCAGCAGATCCCAGTGCCCCGGGCGGGGTGTCCGTGCTTGGACAGGAACCTGACCCCCAGCGGCAGGGTGCCGTCGTCGAGCGTGACCTCGTCGCGCAGCGCCGTGGCGATCGCAGTCGTCAGGACTCGGTCGTCGCCCATGAGGTGCGCGAGCGTCAGAGATTCCTCCAGGAGCCCCCCGGACGTGGGCCACGCATGGGGCAGGAGATCCTCGAGGGCGGCGATCGTCTCGGTGGCCGTGATGTCGATCCACCAGCCGGCGGGGAAGGTGAGCGTGTAGAGCTTCCTGCCCTCGCGGAAGGCGCGCGGCAGCCAGCTGGCCTTCATGGTGCCGGCCTCGTCCCATTCGGCGACGATCTCGCGCCAAAGCGCATCGAGGCCCTGCCCCATGGCGTCGGCGATCGGCTGGAGAGCACGGCGCTCGGCGTTGACGTCGGTGCGGTACGGGGCCAGCAGCTCCATGTAGGCCGTGACCCGGGTCCGCGCACGCGTAGATCGTCCGGCCCGGGGTGTCGTACCGGCTCCAGGCCTGCGGGCTCTCCTCCGGCGGGCGAGCGACCGGGTTGAGGGGGCCGTAGGACTCGCGCGCGATGCGCAACGCGGAATCCGGGCCCGCCACGAGGGCAAGCCCGGTCCGCGAGCAGATCCGCTGATCGAGCGAGGTCATCGCCGCGGGTCAGCCGCTGAACGAGTCGTCGACCAGGGCCTGCGCCGCCGTCGCGACCTCCGGGAGGCGTCCCTCTCGGATCGCGTTCACCGGAGTGTCGTACCCCAGCCAGGGGTTCGCTCCGATGAACCACACCCGGGCGGTGTGCTCACCTTCGGCCTGGGAGACCTTCTGCCACTGCTCGTAGGCGAAGTAGAGGCGCTTGACGGTCTCCGGGCGCGGGTTGGGGCCGGTGGACTTCGCCCACTTGTGCGAGGACTTCGTGTCCGAGGAGCCGGCGAGAGCCGAGACCAGGGTCCCTCCGAGCGAGGCGTTCAGGCGCCGGGTGATCTCACGGACGTCGAGGGCGATTGCACGTCGGTAGGCCTGGTTCTGGGTCGCTCGAGCATCTGCCGAGGTGGCGGAGGATGTCGTGGAAACCATGGGTGCCTCCCTTCCGAAGGTGTCACCCCATCGTACCGTTTATTTCCCCGGCATAGCTACCGTCATGCCACTGTTATTACACCCGTTTATCCGTCTGGTGTGACAGCCCGGGCCGCCAGCCGTTCGTCACCCTCGTGCTCGTCCATCGCATGCCTCCTCGATGCTGGTGGTCCTTGAACGCTACTCGTGCGGATCGAGAATTCGCCAAGCATTTGCACAGTCCCCGCCACGCAGAACCCCTCATCAAGCGTTCGCCGTTCTGTACGCTGAACGCAATATCTACCCAGGGGGACACACAGCATGGCCCGCAAGACTCGCATCGTCCTGACCGACGCCCTCGACGGCTCCGCGGCCACCTTGACGGTCGACTTCGCCCTCGACGGTGTCACCTACGAGATCGATCTCAACGACGAGAACGCGCAGAAGCTCCGCGACGAGTTCGCGGCATGGGCGGAGCATGCACGGCGCATCGGGGGGGCCGCGCCCGACGAGGCACCTCCCGCAGGCGCAGCGATGAGACGAAGCGGATCCGCGAGTGGGCGCAGGCCAGGCCCACATTTGCGCGCAAGTCTGCATTACCGCGTGAGTCTGGTGCGGGTTGGGTGGAGTCTGGCGTTGTTGGTGCGCTGCATCAGCCTGTGAAACCGGGGCGGAAGGGGGCGAACGCAGCCTCCACACCAGTCCGAACACCGGCGCTTACTCCACCAGCAGCGTTAACCCCACCAGCGGCCAGGGCCAACCGCAGTTGCAGCCGCGCCTTATAGGGATCGAGCACACCGGCGGGCACGAGCCCCATCTTCTGCAGGCCGATTTCAGCACCGGGGTAGCCGTAGGTGCTTTCTAGTGCAGAGCCCGATCCTGTCCGGGATGCATACACAACCGGCATCCGCTGAGCCAGCCGCTCAATCGCAGGCAGCGCTGACTGCGGCACGTGCCCGCCGCCAACACCGGCAAGAACACAGCCGGCATAACCTGCATCGGCAACAGCATCGAGGATGCTGAGCGAATCGCCCAGCCCCACGGCGATGACCGCCACCTGGGGGACAGTGTGTGCGCTGGTCAGCCCGGGATACTGGGGACGAGGTGCCGCCCCGGAAACCCCTGCCTCTTCGGCTGAACTCGACTCACCGGCCGCACCCACAGCACCAGCCAGACGGGCTCCCAACAGCCCGGCAGGAACATGGGGCAGAACGACGCGATCTTCGCTCACCCAGCCCAGCGGCCCGGCTGTGGGGCCGGAGGAAAAGGCGTGTGTGAAGCTCGTGTGGTTTTTGCGCACAAATACGGGGTCGTGGATTTCATCGGCCATCACCAGCACGCTCGGCAGGCCGCGCACCTGCGGGGACAGTGCAGTGATGACGGCGGCGCGCACATTGGCCGGGCCGTCGGCGCCGGGCAGGGACGGGTTGCGCATAGCCCCGGTGACGACGATCGGAATGCCCGAATCGTTGATCCGGGACAGGACAAACGCGGTCTCTTCCAGCGTGTCAGTTCCCTGTGTCAGCACAATGCCGGCGGCGCCTTCGCGTGCTGCGGTGCGGGCTGATTCCACCACGCCGAGCAGGTGTTCGACGGTGATAGACCCCGACCCGACCTGCGCCACCTGCTCGTATGTCAGCTGCAGACTGGATGACCAGCTGCCAGGCCCCGCGTTTCCTTCTTCGCCCGCCTGCTCGGCTGGTGGGTTCGAGTGTTCGAGCACCGCGTCTAGGTCAATCGTGTTGAGGTTGGCGGCGCGGGCAATGTCTTCACCGGAGACGCTGGGAGCAACCCCTCCGGATGAATCGGGAACAGACGCAATGGTTCCGCCCAGGGCGGCAATGTGGATCCTCATGTCTCCACAATAGGGCCCGAAACGCTCACAGAACCGCTCACCGGCGTGCTCACCAGAAGCACGCGTGATCCAGCAGGGGACCGGCAGTGCACCGCGCAAACCCTCAAAGCAGCGCGTCAGCCAGCAGAATTATGGTCAGGACAAAACCCGCCGCGTAGTTCAGCCACAGGAATACCTGCCAGCCGGTGCGGGTGCGTTCGGCGGATGCATCGTCAATGCTCAAAAAGCGCACCGTGTTGGCGGTATAGGCCAGCCCTACGACCGCCATGATGTCCAGCGGGAACGGGGTGAGACCCATGAGCACGGCCGCCGCCGCGTACAACCCCACCGCCACAGCCACTGTTCCGCGCGCGCCGAGTGCCGTGGCGATCGACTTGAGGCCGGCTTCGCGGTCAGGGCCGATGTCCTGCACCGCGCCGAATGCCTGGCTGGCCATGCCCCACAGGAAGAACGCGATGAGCCCCAAGGCTCCCGCTGCACTCACACCGGAGCCCAAAACCCCAACGTCAGCACCCGCCGCATCACCGCCAGCACCCCCAGCCAGCAGCGCCACGGCGAACCATGCCGGTGTGGAGAAGTGCAGTGAGCTGGTCACGGAGTCCAGTATGGGAATCTCTTTGAACCGCAGCCCCTTCGCTGAGTAGGCCACGACCGCAAACAGGCTGAAAAGCAGCGTCGCTTTTGCCGCCCACGGGGCACTCACCAGGAAATACAGTGCGAATGGCAGGCAGCTGATGACTGCGGCCCGCAGGGTCGGCCGGTGCAGGGCGGGATCGAGCACACTGCCCTCGACACCGCCTTTGCGGGGGTTGCGCATATCGGATTCGTAGTCGAAAACGTCGTTGATCCCGTACATGGCCAGGTTGTACGGCACTAAAAAGAACAGGCACCCCAACCAGAAGTCTAGGCTCAGGCCGCCGCCCATCAGCAGATACGCCGCACCGAACGGGTACGCCGTGTTGACCCAGCTGAGTGGGCGGGACGACAGGAACAGGTGCTTCAGCACTGCCTGTCACCACCGTCTAGGCGGTCTGCACCACCACTGCCGAGGCGCCTGTCACCGCTGCTGCACTCTGCGGCTTGCACTGGACGGGGCTGGAGCAGGTGGGCCCAGAGCGCTGGTAGGACGAGTACCGCGAAGACGGTGTAGGACAGGTCTTCGATCGGCATGAGCCCAATCGTGATGCCCGATGATGTTTCCGGCGAATAGTAGAACAGTCCAACGCCGATCATGAGGTTGTCGAAGATGATCGTCAGAACAATGAGCACTGCGGCAGTCAGCAGCCACGGGCGTGTGGGAATGCGCTTGCGGGCACCCCAGGCAAGGAGGGCTGCGGGTATGAGGAAGCAGGCGTTGAGCAGCGTGTACGTCATGGCTGACCAGCCTCACGGCCAGCTCGGTGCCCCGCTGCTTCTCGGGTTGCCCCACGCGGGGCACCTTGCCGGGTTGCCGACCCGGCACCTCGTCCGGCTCGCCATTCAGCGAGTTTCGCAGTGCCGGCAAACACGTTGGTGGTCAGCCACACCAGGAAGAACAGGAACAGCAGCTCTTCAACCGGCAGGTGCGGGGCCACGTCTATGCCCGTCATATATGGCGAATCGCCGCGAAAGAACACGCCCAGCCCAATGCCGAGGACATCCCACAGCAGGAACACGCCCCACACCCCGAAGTGCACTGCGGCAGTCCGGGCCCACGTGCGGGCTGACTTGTTGCGCAGCGCGGCACCCCAGAACAGGCCGTGGCGGAAATCGAGGATCGCCATGCCCAGCAGTGAAAATCCAAGTGCTGCCGCATAGGCCCAGTTCATGTGCGTCCCAACAGGTTGACGGCGTTCTCAGCGCTGATGAGGCACATGGGCAGCCCCACGCCCGGTGCCGTATAGGCGCCCGCATGGACGAGGCCGCGTGCGCGAGCCTGCTGCGGGAAACGGAACATGGCTGACTGGGCCAGAACATTGGCCGGGCCGAGAGCCGATCCGCGCCGCGGGTCGATATCGCCGGGACCAAAAGCCCGGCGCACTCGCAGATGCGAGACCAAATCAACACCGATGCTCGCGCCCAAAGACTCGATGATCCGATCGGCGTACTTCTCAAGCTGCGGTGAACCGGCACGCAGCTGCGGGTCAGCCGGGGCAGGCACCAGCACAAACAGGTTCTCCGAGCCCGCCGGAGCCACTGCCGCATCGGTGCGCGACGGGGCGCAGACATAGGCCGAGGCAGGCTGGGGCGGGCGTTTGTCTTCCCCGAAGATCTGCGTGAAGTTGCTGTCCCAGTCTGCAGTGAAGAACAGGTTGTGGTGGTGCAGCTGTGGGAGCGTGCGGTCAATGCCGAGCAGCAGTGTGACCGCGCCTATGCCGTAGTCGCGCCGAGCCCACCACGATTGACTCCGCGTCCTCAGTCGTGTGGGCAGCAGGGCTTCGAACGCTTCGAGATCGCAGGCCGCAGCAACCGCGTCACTGTCGAAGTCGACAACAGCACCCTCGCCACCTCGGGAGCTGCCCCGCGCGCCCACTGAGCCATCCCGTGAACCGGCCTTCGCCTCGTCAGTCGGTGAACCTCCCCGGCGGGCGGTGACGCCGACAACCCGCCGCCCGTGCGTGCGCACAGCCGTCACGGTGCAGTCGGTGCGGATGTCCACGCCCAGGCGCACTGCCGCCTGGGCCATGGAGGTGATGATGGTGTGCATTCCGCCCATGGGGTAGCGGACACCGTCGACAACATCGAGGTTCGTCATCAGGTGGTACATACTCGGCGCAGTTTTCGGCTCCGTGCCCAGAAACACCGCGGGGTAGCCCAGAATCTTCTGCAGCACGGGGTCGGTGACCGTCTGCTCAATCCGCCGCTGCATGGACTGGCCGAAAAGCCGCGGCAGCTGGGGCAGCCGGGCCAGCACATCGGGATGGGCAAACCGGCTGCACTCGCGCGCGGTGAAGTTCGTGTAGAGGAAGTGCTCAAGCGCCAGGCGATACGTGTCCGAGGCCGATTCCAGGTACCGGCGCACCCGCTCGACCGCACCGGGCTCGCGTGCACTGACCAGGGAGAGGAAGGCTTCGGTTTCACGGGGAACATCAACTGCCGAGGCGCCGCCTCCGCCCCCGCCGCCGCTGTCGTCCAGAAGTCCCGCTGGCCACACCCGGAAGCCGGGATCGAGTTCGTGCAGCCGCAGCGGATTGTCCTGGCCGAGCAGGTGGAAGAAGCGGTCGAACACCTCGGGCATGAGGTACCAGGACGGCCCCGTGTCGAAGACAAAACCGGCTTCTGTGTGCATGCCGGCCCGTCCGCCGAGTTCGCTGCGGGCTTCCAGCAGAGTCACCTTCCAGCCCCGCGCGGCGGCCAATGCGGCTGTGCCCAGACCGGCAATGCCGCCGCCGATGACGGTGAGTGAGCGCATCAGCCCTCCGGGGTGTCCACGCAGGTGCGGCTGCGGGCAGTGGCGGCACGGGCTGCGAAAACAGCTTTGCGCGGTGCGGGAATCCGCAGTCGCGTCTGCTGGAGTTCGCTGGCCGGTGTGGCGGCTATTCGCTCAGCGAGCTCTTCGAAGATGCCCAGTGCTGTGCCGACAGCGGTGCGGACACGCCACGGCAGCAGCGGCATCGCCTGACGGGCGGCGGCGAAATCGGTCTGGACGATGTTCAGCTGGCGGGATTTCTCTTCTTCCGTGAACGTGCCCGTGCTGCCCAGCAGATAGGTCCTGCCGAGTTCAGACGTGTCGGCGCCGAGGTCGCGCAGAAAGTTCACGCGCTGGAATGCCGCCCCCAAACCGCGTGCGCCGTTTTCCAGGATTCTCTGCTCTTCTGCGGTCGGGTTTTCGTCTTCCATGAAGATTGCCAGGCACATCAGCCCGATTACTTCAGCCGAACCGTGAATATAGGACTCCAGCGAACCCGGCGAATGGTGTTCCGGTCGGATGTCGCGGTACATGGACGAAAAGAACGGGTTCCACAGTTTCGGCCCTATTCCCGTGCGCCGGGCGGTGTCTGCGAAAGCGTGCGCAATGAGGTCAGGGGAGAACCCCGTTCGGCACGCTTCGGCTATGCGCTGTCGGAAATCATCGAGGGCTTCCGCCTGCGCGGCAGGGCCTGCGGGGTAGGCGCCGTCGACGATCTCGTCGGCAATGCGCACCACCGCGTAGAGGCTGGCAATGCTGCGTTCCATGCGTCTGGGCAGGAGTGACGCGGCAAAGGAGAACGAGGTCGAATAGGAGCGGATGACCGCCCCGGCCGCACGGTAGGCAGTCCGGGTGTAGCGCTGGGTGGGCGGCAGCAGGTCGAGACTCCTGCCCCGGGAAAAGGGCAGAGTCATTCAGTCGGCGTCCGCCTGCAGTCGGCGTTCGAGCTCAGCGGCGACAGCCAACACAGTGGCGTCCTCGCCGGGCTTTCCTGCCAAGTGCAGGCAAGCGGGGGCTCCGTTGGGGTACCTGCGACCGGTGGGGATGGTGATGGCCGGCCAGCCGAGCACGTTGAACAGCTGGGAGTAGCGGACAAAGGCCGGGCGGGCGTCCGGTCCGATGCTTCCCCACGGGACCGTTCCGCCGTCCAGTGCGGGCGACACGATGATGTCCACGTGCTCAAATGCGGACAGGGCCCGCTCACGCAGAATGTCCACATCGGCCAGTGCCTTCTGGTACTGGGATTCAGACACATCCGCCGACTGCTGCACCCGGTCGAGCACACCGGGGGTGAAGGCGCCCGGCTGGTCCTCGGCCAGCGGGCCCAGAATCCGGTAGGACTCGTATTTGCGGACCGTGTCATACAGGGGACTCGACACATCGATGAACGGCCCGAGATCAACCTCTTCTGTCGAGTCGAGGTAGTCCGCGCCGTCCTCAATCCAGTGCGGCTTGTTCAGTTCGAAAGTGCCGACGGTGACCGATGACGGAGCACCGGCTGAGAAGTCCACGACAGCTGAGAACACTCGGGTTGCCTCTGCGACGGTGCGGGCGAAGAATCCGAGAGTGTCAAATGACGGGGCCAGGGGGAACACGCCGTCTGTGCTGATTGCTCCGAGGGTGGGTTTGAAGCCGACAACCCCCTGGCAGCCGGCGGGAACGCGCACCGATCCGGCGGTGTCAGAGCCGACGGCGAAGGGAACCGCTCCGGCGGCCACAAGTGCGGCCGATCCCGAAGACGAACCCCCGCTGCACAGCTGAAGTCCGGCTGGGTTCATCACCGTGCCGAAAGCGGAGTGTTCGCCGAAGATGCCGTGGGAGAATTCCTGGCAGTTGGTCTTGGCAACAGGGATGGCGCCTGCCGCCATGAGCCGTTCGATGACTTCGGCGGTGCCTGTCGTCGCATCGGGGTGGTCGGCCACCTTGACGCGCGAACCCATCGACGTGGGGCAGCCGGCAATGAACACGACGTCCTTGACGGCGAAAGCCTGGCCTTCGAGGGCGCGCGGCGGCAGTCCCGCTTCTGCTCGTTCGGTCGCTTCGAGTGCGCATTCGCGGGCGAGTTCCGGCAGCATTTCGGTGACGGCGTTGAACTTGCCTCCGGCATTTGTCACTTCGCGGAGGATGCGTTCAATCTCGGCAACGGTCACTTCTACTCCCTATCCGGTCGGGCCACTCCAGTCCTGCTAAGGATAGCGGCCCGGTCCGGCGGAATTTCGGCGTGTGGGAAGCGCGTCGCCCAGGCGCGTGCGGGGACGACGCACTTCGCAGACCCCTGCATCGGGCAGTTCGGCACTTAAGCTGAGAGATCAGCGCAGTCGGCGCAGGACATCGGCGGTTGCCAAAGCCGCGGTTGCCGCCTCGTACCCCTTGTCTTCTTTCGAGCTTTCCAGCCCGGCTCGGTCGAGGGCCTGCTCTTCCGTGTCGCACGTGAGCAGGCCGAAGCCCACGGGCGTACTGGAATCGAGTGCCACGCGCCCCAAACCGTCGGTGGCGGCAGTGCACACGTAGTCGAAGTGCGGAGTGCCGCCGCGAATGACAACCCCGAGAGCGACAACGCAGTCATACTGTTTCGCCGCCGCCTGGGCGGCGATAGGCAGCTCAAACGAGCCCGGCACCCAGTGCACGGGCGCATCGATGCCGGCTTCTGCTGCGGCGCGCTGGGCACCGGCCACAAGACCGCCCATCACCTGGTCATGCCAGCGCGAGGCGATGATCGCCATGCTCAGCGGGCCTGCCTGAACTGCCGTGCGGGGTGAGATTTCGGGTGCTCCGTGTCCTGCCATCAGAGTGTCCTTTCCAGAAGGTGCGACATCCTGTCGCGCTTGGTTGCCAGGTAGGCGATGTTCTCCGGCCGCGGGGCGACTTCGGCATCCACGCGGGTCACGTCAATGTCCATGTGCTGCAGCGCGGTGATTTTGGTCGGATTGTTGGTCATGAGCCGCACCGAGTGCAGCCCCATGTCGGCGAGAATCGCGGCGACGGCGTCGTACTTGCGCGCATCAGCGGCAAAGCCCAGGCGCGTGTTGGCGTCCACGGTGTCCACGCCGGTGTCCTGCAGGGAATAGGCGGCGATTTTGCCGGCCAGCCCAATGCCGCGGCCTTCGTGTCCGCGCACGTAGATCACGTGCCCGCCTACTGTCGCAACGGTGCGCAGCGCCTGGGCCAGCTGTTCGCCGCAGTCGCAGCGGTGTGAACCGAAGACATCGCCTGTAAGGCACTCTGAATGGATCCGCACGAGCGGTGTGGAATCGGCGTTCGGCGGGCCGCTGAGCACCAGGTGGTCAGTCCCGTCGAAGGTGTACGCGGTTGCCGTGAGTGTCCCGAAGTCGGTGGGCAGGGGAACCGTCTCTCCGCGTACGAGGCGCCGCCCGGCTGTGTTTCCGCCTGCGGCTGCCGACTGGGCTGCGGTGGGGCCTGTTGACTGGTTTTTGCCCGAGGTGGTGGGCACTGGGGTCATTGGGGCGTCCGGATTGGCCTTGCGGTAGGCAATGAGGTCGGCGATCGTGACCATTGCCAGGCCGTGTTCGCGAGCGAACTCGGCAAGTGCCGCAAAGCGCATCATGGAGCCGTCGTCGTGGACGATTTCGGCGATGACCGCCGCTGGGCTGCGGCCTGCCAGGCGGGCGAAGTCGAGGCCTGCTTCGGTGTGGCCGTCCCGGGCGAGCACACCGTCATCCTGTGCGATGAGCGGGAACAGGTGGCCGGGCCGGGTGAGGTCTTCCGTGCGGGTATCGGGGTCTGCCAGGAGGCGCGCGGTGAGGCTGCGATCAGCTGCACTGATGCCGGTTGTCACGCCTGCTTTGGCGTCAACGCTCACGGTGTAGGCGGTGCCCTTGGGGTCTTCGTTGTCAGCCGTCATGGGTGGCAGCGCCAGCCGCTGGGCGGTTTGGGCGGGAATGGGTGCGCACACAACACCCGATGAGTACCGGATGATGAAGCCCATCCATTCGGCCGTCACGGCGTCTGCGGCCATGATGAGGTCGCCTTCGTTTTCACGGTCTTCGTCGTCGACCACGACAATCGGACGGCCTGCCGCAATCTGCTGTATCGCGTCTTCAATAGAGGCCAAGGTGGTGGTCATGGCTGGTCCTTTCGGGGTGTGAGGGCTGTGAATTCGGCGCGGCGTTCGGCGTATTTCGCAAGAATGTCGACCTCGATGTTGATGGGATGACCGGGTTTGACCTGGCCGAAGACTGTGCGTTCAAGCGTTGCTTCGATCAGCCCGACTTCCACCCAGTGCTCATCAGCACTGGCGGGGCTGACCGCGGTCAGGGTGAGGCTGGTGCCGGACAGGCTGATGGAGCCCTTCTCCACGGTGTAGGGGGCAAGGTCTGCGGGAATGTTCACGCGCACTGTGCGCCACAGGCCGTTGTCTTCGACGGAAGCCACGTGCCCCACGCCGTCCACATGCCCTTGGACAATGTGTCCGTCAAAGCGACCACCCGCAGGCATGCACCGTTCGAGGTTCACCGGATCACCCGGATGCAGGGCCCCAAGAGCTGAGCGGCGCAGCGTTTCGCCCATGAGCAGGGCACGGAAGGTGCCTTCGGACTGGGGCCCGGCTGGCGCCTCGTCATCTTCTTCTGCCTGTGCGGCAACCAGGGGTGCCGAGGTGAGGCACACCCCGTTGACCGCGAGCGAACCGCCCGGCGGGAGGTCGGCCACGAGCGGCCCGGCTTCCAGGGTCAGATAGGCGCTGTCGTCAGCCTGTTCAAGTGAGACGACGGTTCCGACGTGCTCAATGATTCCGGTGAACATGGTGTCCTTTCTCATCCGGGACCAGGCGCAGCAGAACATCCGCGCCGAGAACCTGTGGGTTGGGGTGGGCCGTGAGGTGCGCTGCTCCGGCAGTATCGAGGGTGAAGCCGTGCGCTTCACGCAAGGTGGTGACATTCAGTCCGGCCGTGCTGGGTAAGCCCTCACCTAAAAGCACGGGCGCTTGGTAGATCAGGAGCTCGTCGGCCAGATCGCGGCCTATGAAGCTGCTCACCAGCCGGGGACCGCCTTCGACAAGCAGGTGCTCAACACCGGCGGCTGTCAGCTTGGTCAGCGCCTGGTCGATTGTTTCGGCGGTGATGGTCCGCGGGTTGTTCGCCAGGTGGCTCTCCGGTGGCAGTGGGCGGCGGCCGATGACCACCGGGATCGGCTGGGAAGTGACCGCGGGGGTGCCGGGGCGGGCACTCAGCCGGGGGTTGTCGGCAAGCGCGGTGCCTGTGCCCACGGCAATCGCATCGACGCGGGCGCGAATCCCGTGCGCGTGAGCGCGGGCTTGTTCCCCCGTGATCCACTGGCTTGTGCCATCGGCCGCGGCAGAACACCCGTCGAGGCTCTGGGCGATCTTGCACGTGATGAACGGCCTGTTTTCGTGCACTGCACGCAGCCAGCGCGCATTGAGCGCCTGGCTTTCAGCGGCCAGCACTCCGGTCGTCACAGCAATGCCTGCCGCGCGCAGAACATCCGCGCCGCCGCGGGCTGTCGGGTTCGGATCGGCTGTGGCGATGACCGTGTGGGTGATCCCGGCGTCGATGATCCGCTGGGTGCACGGGCCGGTCCGGCCGGTGTGCGAACAGGGCTCCAGGGTCACGACCATCGTCGCCCCGACCGTGTCAATACCGTGGGCCCGGGCGAAGTCGAGAGCGGCAGCCTCAGCGTGCGCGGTTCCTGCCCCGGCGTGAAATCCCACGACCGGACCGGAGTGCAGCGGCAGCAGAACAGCGCCGACCAGGGGAGTGGCACCTCGCGAACCGTATGCGGCGTGATCGAGGGCAGCCCGCATGGCCTGCTCGTGAGTCAGGCCGGTGCTCTCAGGCAGAAGAAAAGCCGCCTGGACTTCCATAAGAACCTCCCGGTACAGCCGGGAGATGGGAGTCCACAGCGGCGCTGTGGGTTCGCAAAGACATGCCGGGTACACCGACAGTGCCTGCGCGAGCAGACCGTGTTCCTCCCATCCAGACTCTTACTGTCGGTCTCGGAATTGCACCGAGTCGGCCGGGTGTTCGCACGGCGTGTGCCGTGGAGCAGCCGGGTCGCGGACTGTCACCGCCGGTACGGAATTTCACCGTCCCCGGAACATCTGAAGCACATAGTAGCTCCTTGCTGTGACATGTGCGACACGGGGTCGGGTGTGCGCTCGTCTTTGCGGCGTGCATAGCCAAGTTATATAAATGAGGTATGGAAAATGAGCGCCTTGTCACTGATCTTGTTGCCGCGGCCGGGAGGTTCACCCGCGCTGTTCGCCGGGGCACTCACGGTGACGAAGGCTGGTCAGCGTGGCGTGCGCTGGCGGTCATCGACCAAAGTGAACGCACCACGGTCGGGCTGCTGGGGCAGCTGTACGGATGTTCGCAGCCTGCGGCCACGAAAATCGCGGCGCGCCTGACCGCGGACGGTTTCATTACACGCCGACCAGACCCCGATGATGCGCGCGCTTCCCTTCTGGAAATCACCGACAAGGGCCGACAGTGGCTCGTGTCTGAGCGCACCGCGGCGGTGAAGAAAATGGGTTCGGCGGTCGATGACCTCACGGCCGATGACGTCGCTGCGCTGACCCGCTCGGTCGACTTGCTCAACAGCATGGCGGCAGCCCTCGTCGACGACGAATAGAGGACTGTGATGCCTGAGAAATACTTCGCCTACGTTGACGAGACTGGTGACCTTGGTGACTTGAGCGTGAGCCCCAAAGCAAGCCCGCACTTCGGGATGGCCGCTATTGTTTTTCCTGCCAGCGCAGCTGGCGATGTTCGCCAATTGATCACAGACCTTAAGGGCGAATTCAAAGTTCCCCACGACAAGCCGTTTTCGTGGAAGGAGTACGTGCGAGATCACGACCGGCGCCTCCATGTTGCCGACCATCTCAGCATGTTGGACAAGGTGCAGGCCATCTACGTCTACACCGATAAGGCCGCCGTGACTGAGGGTACTTACACCACGGAACGTGGCGCGCTTTATAACTATGTTGCCGGAAAAATGTTGAAGAACATTCTCTGGGCGGCCCGGAACTCCGGCGTCAAGAAGGGTGATTTGACGATCCGCTTTTCACACGTCAAAGGCTTTGACCACGATGCCGTCAGTCGGCCCTACCTTGAAACGACTTTGCCGACTCAGAAAAGCCTCCCGATGGAGCTGCTTGACTCCCTCCAGTGGGTGGCTGCAACGAAGTACCGCGAGTCCGATGTCGCCGATCTCTTTGCAGGCTGCTTGAATGAGGCTCTGCGCCCTGGGCGGTACGGGCACGTGGAAGGACGCTACCTCCGCACGGTCTGGCCGCGTGTACGCGGCACGGAAAACTGCACAAACGCCAGCAACTACTGTGCCGTTCCCCTCGGACTTATGGCAATGCCGAATTACAAGGTGATCTCACCCGAGTGGTTCCCCTTGTCCCGATTGCCCCAAGATTAAGTGAGGAGCGGGTTAGCACTCCCCGGAGTCGATCCACTTAAGGAGTGCGGCGTTGTGCGCCGCCGAGCATCCGGGCGAGTGCTAACCCGCTCCTCCAGATAAACACCTCTAATATCGTGGTGTTTTCTACCCATAGGATACAGGGCCGCTTGTGCACGTATCAATAGCGCACGAGCTGTGGGCTCGCCGGTTCAACCGCTTCAGCTGAGCAGAATTGCCGTGGCGATCGAGAAGTAGATGATGAGGCCCGTTGCGTCGGCAAATGTGGAGATGAACGGGTTGGAGAACACCGCCGGGTCGGCGCCGACCTTCTTGGCGACAAGCGGCATGACCCCGCCGATTGTTGCGGCCATTGTGCAGATCGACAGAAGCGTAAGACCTATGACGGTGCCGATCCCCACATCGAAGGCCAGAGATGCTGCGAGGAAGCCCAGAACGCCCAGGGTGAGCCCCAGGGTGAAGCCCACGCGGGCTTCGCGCCAGATGATCTTGGGCATGTCGCGCACACGGACTTCGCCCATTGCCAGGGCGCGGGTAACTGTAGTGGCCGCCTGGTTGCCGGTGTTTCCGCCGGTGCCGGTCAGCAGCGGAATGAACAGCGCCAGTGCTGTCAGCTGTGCCAGCCGGTCTTCGAACACATTGAGCACCTGCACTGTCAGGACAGCTGACACCGCAAGCATCGTCAGCCACACAACGCGGGAGCGGAAGATGCTGAAGATCGAAGCCGACAGATAGGACTGCGCCAGGGGCTCTGAACCACCCGAGCGGGCGGTGTCTTCGGTGTCTTCTTCTTCGACGATGTCGATGACGTCGTCAATCGTCAGGATTCCCACCAGGCGCTGTTCGCGGTCGACAATCGGCATTGCAATGAGCTTGTCGCTTAAGAATCGGCGCGCGGTCTCTTCGCGGTCGTCGACAGCGCTGGCGCTCACCGGCTGGTTGGCAATGTCGCGGATGACAACCGAATCGTCTTCGCTCAACAGTCGGCGAAGGCCGATGACTCCCGTGAGTTTACGGCTGGAATCGACAACTGGCAGCAGGTAGATGGTTTCGGGGTCGTCAATCCTGCGGCGGACGTAGGCCATGGCTTCGCCCACCGTGAAGTCCTGGTTGATGCCGATGACCTCCGGCGACATGTAGCGGCCGATCGCTTCGGGCGGGTAGCCCAGGACCGAGGCGGTCATGTGGCGTTCGGAAGGGCTCAGGCCGGCCATGAGCCGGTCGGCAACCGCGGCCGGCAGTTCGTCGAACACGAGCGCGCGGTCGTCCGGGTCGAGCTCTTCGATGAGTTCCGCGACGTCGGTTGAGCGCAGTCCGCTGATCAGATCGGCCTGGTATGCCGGTGGAAGGTCTTCGAAGATGCCCAGGGCAGTGTCTTTGTCCAGCACCCGGTAGAGCACGGCGGCCTGTTTGGCCGGCATTGATTCGATGAGGTACTGGAGGTCGTCGGGGCTGACATTGCGCGCCGCGTGGGCGAGTTCGGCCAGTTCAGCTTCGCCCTTGGGGCGTGATCGCAGCGCTTCTTCTATAAGTTCGACGGACACTGCCCCTCCTTGCGCTGCCTGCGGGGAAGGCAGTGCGGCAGGCGGCGCGGTGCTGAAGGTGATTGGTCAGGCCGCCGTGTCGGTGCTCCCCCATAGACTTCGAATATGTCACGCGAAAACACTCTGCATGCTTCCGCCCAGTCGATCTTAGCCCAACTGACGGGGCGGCCAGACGCGGTTTTTCGCGACGGACAGCTGCAGGCGATCGACACTCTGGTCCGTGATCGGCGCCGGGCT
Organism: Brevibacterium sp. HMSC063G07; assembly: GCF_001810665.1. NCBI lineage: Bacteria > Bacillati > Actinomycetota > Actinomycetes > Micrococcales > Brevibacteriaceae > Brevibacterium > Brevibacterium sp. HMSC063G07. The sequence goes on along the minus strand of NZ_KV802363.1, from coordinate 48,114 downwards.
CTTGTCGTCCAGCGCACCGGGTGGGGCAAGTCCGCCGTGTATTTTGTGTCCGCCCGACTGATCCGGCAAGCCGGGGGAGGACCGACGCTCGTCATTTCGCCTCTGCTGGCGCTCATGCGCGATCAGGTTGAGGCGGCCCACCGGGCGGGTGTCAGTGCTGTCACCATCAACTCGTCCAATGTCACCGAATGGGATGACGCCGTCGATGCGCTGCGCCAGGATCGCGTTGATGTTCTGTTTATATCTCCCGAACGGCTGACGAACCCGCGCTTTCGGGATCACGTGCTCGGCGAGGTTCTTAAGCGGGTCGGCATGATCGTCGTCGATGAGGCCCACTGCATTTCAGACTGGGGTCACGACTTCCGGCCGGACTACCGACGGATCGGCGCGCTTGTGCGCTCGCTTCCGGACTCCGTGCCCGTCTTGGCAACAACCGCCACCGCAAACGAAAGGGTGGTTGCCGATGTCGCAGCTCAGCTGGGCGAGGACACGGTGGTTGTCCGCGGTCCGCTCACACGCGATTCGCTGCGCCTGGGCGCTGCCGGTGTGTGGTCGGCTGAGGACCGCATCGCGTGGCTGTGTCAGCACATGGGCGACTTTCCCGGCAGCGGCATCGTCTACACGCTCACGGTGTCAGCGGCCGAAGACCTCGCCCGGGCGCTGAAGCAGGCCGGCTGGAATGTCGAGGCCTACACCGGCGGCACGGATGCCGAAGAGCGCACCCGGCTGGAAGACGCTTTGAAGAACAGCGAACTCAAAGCACTCGTTGCCACCAGCGCACTCGGCATGGGCTTTGACAAGCCGGACCTGGGGTTCGTTGTGCACTTCGGTGCTCCCGCCTCGCCCGTGGCCTACTACCAGCAGGTCGGCCGTGCAGGCCGCGCAGTTGAGCACGCAGATGTCCTCCTGCTGCCCGGCCGTGAAGACCGCGCAATCTGGGACTATTTCGCAACCGCATCCATGCCGGACCCTGAAGCAGCCGAGCGCGTCCTGCAGGTTCTTGCCTCAGCCGATGGTCCCATGTCCGTGCCCGCTTTGGAGCCGCTTGTCGACGTCAAGCGCTCGGCACTGGAACTGCTGCTGAAGACACTGCAGGCCGACGGCGCTGTCGAGCGGGTGCAGGGCGGCTATGTGTCCACCGGGGTCGGCTGGACATACGATGCTGAGCGCTACGCCGGTGTTGCTGCGGCCCGCGAACGCGAAGCGCGGGCAATGGAACAGTACTTGGCTACGGACGACTGCCGCATGGTGTTCCTGGCCCGCCAGCTGGACGACACCACGGCCGAGCCGTGCGGACGCTGTGACAACTGTGCGGGCACGTGGTGGTCAGAGAACATCGATCAGGGTCTGCGCGACAGCGCGCAGTCGCTCCTGTCCGCTGTCGGTCTGCCGGTCGCGCCGCGCGCCCAGTGGCCCACCGGAATGCCGAAGGCGGGCATTGACATCAAGGGCAAGATCCCAGAAGGCGAAAGAGCCGAAACCGGCCGGGTCATTGCCCGGCTGACCGACCTCGGGGCGGGGCAGACGCTGCGCCAGTTCCTGGCTCCGGCAGCTGACGATGAGCAGATTCCAAAGCCCATTGGCGATCTTGCGGTTTCGGTGCTGGCCGACTGGGACTGGGCAGTGCGTCCCGACTGTGTTGTCGGCATTCCCAGCACACACCGCCCGAACTCGGCTCAGTCGCTTGCCCAAGGGCTCGCAGCAGTGGGCCGCATGGAGTACTTGGGTCAACTGGAGCTTCTTCACGATCCCGGCAGCCCAGATGTCAACAGCGCCTACCGGGTCAAGAACCTGTGGGATGCGCTCAGGGCCAGTCCACAGCTGGAGGCTGCAGTGGCAGGGCGAACCGTTCTGCTGACGGACCTTGAAATCGCTTCGCGCTGGACCATGACCATTGCAGCGCGCCTTCTGCGGCAGGCCGGGGCGGCCGCGGTTCTGCCGTTTGCGCTTGCCCAGCGAGGGTGAGCCCGCCCAGCCGGGGCGCGAACCGAGCGCGAGAGGACGCGCTCGGCGCGTGTAGATCAGGACTCTGAGTTCTTTTTGCGGGCCGCTCGATCGCGCTCTTTTTTCGACGTCCAGATGACGGTGCCGATGATCAGCGCAAATGTGATCCAGATGGCGTATTTGTCAATGAGTTTGAGCAGGTCAACCGCCGGTTGGCCTATGAACCAGCCCAAACAGGCACTGATCGTGGACACCAGCAGGGCACACGCGATGTTGGCGCTGATGAACGTGCGGAACCGCATTCCAGACCATCCGGCCACCAGCCACACCAGGGAACCGGGCACACCGGGGAAGCGGCCGAACACCACGAGGGTCACCAGCAGCCACTGCGGCAGATTGCGGATTCTGGTTGCCTTCCGGTAGGCCGAAGGGGTGTTGGCCACCATGCGCACCACGTTTTCACCCCAGTGGCGGCCTGCCAGCCACCACAGCCAGTCGAACTTCACCGCACCGATGAAACCGGCCAGAATCGCCAAGGACAGCGGGTAGCCTTCAACATTCGCGAACGCACCGGCCCCGGCAATGACGGTTTTTGCGCCCGTGATGACAGACAACAGCACCGGCATTTTGGCAATGAGAAAGGGCCGGAAGGGAAAGAGCACAAGGAAGAACAGCGGCAGGCCGATGATGAAGCCCAACAGCACCTTGTCGGCTTTGGTGGGGGTGCGCTCGCCCCACGGCCAGGGGATCTGATTTGGGTTCTCTGCGCCGTCGTCCGAAGCGCCGTCGGCACGAGTGCTGTCGGCGTTTTCTGAGCTGTCGCCGGAAACGTCACCGGAGACATCGCCGTGCTTGTCGTCCGCTCTTTCTTCGTGTGCCATTCCAGTAGTCTAAAGAACGACCGCTGCCGGCAACGACGCGCGACAGGAGCTCTCATGCGAATCTTCGGCTTCACCGAATACGGCGGCCCGCAGGTGGCCGGTTTTCTCGATGTTCCAGCACCGCAGGCTGAGGGCGATGGTGTCCTCATCGACGTTGAAGCGACCACCGTCAATCCCGGTGATATCAAGGTTCGTTCCGGGCAGCGGCAGAAGTCTTTTCCGGTGCGCTTCCCCATGGCCATGGGCCGGGAAGCCGCGGGGACCATTCGAGCGCTGGGTCCGAACGCACCCGCTGGCCTGGATGTCGGTCAGCGGGTGTTCGGTTCGGCAGCACCGGGCATCGGCACTTTCGCAGAGCAGACGGTGCTGATCGGTGCCTCGGCCACCCCGGTGCCTGAAGAGCTGAGCGCCGGAAGGGCGGCGAGCATTCCGGTTGCCTTCGGAACCGCGCACGATGCCCTCAATCAGCTCCGCCTGCGACCGGGACAGCCGCTGTTGGTTCTCGGTGCGGGCGGAGGTGTGGGTTCGTCGGCGCTGTCCCTTGCCAAAGCCGCCGGGCTCACAGTGTGGGGAGTGGGTTCGGCAGGGAAGCACGATGTCATCACGCGCCTGGGTGCTCACCACATTGAGTCCGGTCCTGGGTGGGCTGACCGGGTGCGACAGCTGGGAACTCCCGCGGCTGTTCTCGATCTGGTGGGCGGTGAGGTGCTGCGCGAGGGTGCCCAGCTTCTAGCTGACGAGGCGCCCGGCGGCTGCGCTGGTGACGCTGCGGGCGAGGCTGCGGGCCAGCGGGTGCGGATCGTGTCGGCGGCTGATCCCGCTTTGGCGAAAGAACTTGGGGGATCCGGTATTGTTCGGCACCGCACACGCGAAGTCTTCGCCCGTATAGCCCAGTTGCTGGCCGCATCTGCGGCACCCACCTGGGTGTCGGCTCGCTACCGCTTTGCCGATGCCGCGCAGGCGGTTGCAGACGTCGAGGACGGCCACGCGGCCGGGAAGATCATCATCCGCATCTGACCGGCCAGTTGACGAAGCTGACCGCTGACGCCAGCCAGCACAGGTGACCGCAAGCGCGAGCCAACGCAGCCAGTGGAAGTCCGACGGTGCCTCGTCAGATGAGCCCGTCAGATCAGGCCGTGGGGTGCTGCGGGCTGGCGAACAAAGCACTTCCAGCGCTCCAGCAGCGGGTGCGGGCCGACCCGCTCTTCGTCGGTGTGGGCATCGAAAACCCGGGTGGCTCCGTCGTGGCTGAACTCCGGCCAGTCGGCCCGGCCGGTGCGGGCAAAGCGCAGCCAGGCATCCCGCATGCGGCGGCCGGTGCGGCGTTCGCGCTCGGTGGGGCCCTGCGGGAAGGTCAGCGCACCCATCCCGTCGGTGTAGTTCTCAAACAGCAGCGGAAGGTCGACCGTGTGGGCGGACTGGATTCCGCCGCGGGGGTCAGCCTCCAGCAGATAGGCCCAAGCACCCGGGATGGCCTGCGCTATATCGAGAGCCGGGACCGTGAACATGAAGTCGGTGTTAACGCGCTCGTAGACAACCGGCGGGCGGGCGGTGCCCTCTGGTGCAGTGACCAGTCGGCCGTACTGGGCTGCCTCCGGCTGGGTGCGTGGGCCGATGGTCGCCAGGGTGCGCTGTGCGACAGCGTCGTTGGGCTGGCTGCGCGCCAGGGCTATGAACAAGTTGAACTCTTCTGCGTTGCTGCCCACAAGCACTGGAATGTCCGGCGGTGTGCTGCGCAGCGCCTTCCACGGTCCGCGCGGCAGAACCGTGCCGTCGACCACCGGAGTCAGGGGCGGTTCAAAGGCCGAAGCGGCACCCCACGAACTCAGGCTGCGCTTGGCTGTGGCGGTGAGTTCTTCCAACACTGCGCGGCGTTCGGTGCGGCTGAGTGAACCGAAGAACTCCGGTGTTGCCTGCGCTTCCGGGCGAATCTGGCGTGCAGCCTCGACGGCTGCTTCCGTGACCTGGGCGGCGAGCTCGGCTTCGAGAATCATGGACGGCGGGGACTGCAGAATGGCGCGCTGGAACAGTCCCTGTGCACGGGGCATGGTCAGCAGGCAGTGAATGGCACCGGCTCCGGCGGATTCGCCGAAGACCGTCACCCGCTGCGGATCGCCGCCGAAAGCGGCGATGTTGTCCCTCACCCAGGCCAGTGCGGCAATCTGGTCGAGCAGACCGCGGTTGGCCGGAGCGCCGTCCAACTGGAGGAAGCCCTCGAGGCCCAGCCGGTAGTTGATGGAAACGAAAACGCAGCGCTCGCGGGCGAAAACACTGCCGTTGTACTGCGGTTCGGCTGAACTGCCCAGAACATAGGCCCCGCCGTGAATCCACACCATGACCGGCAGTGCTTGACCCTGCGTGCGCTCAGCTGGGGTCCACACGTTGAGGCTCAGCCAATCATCGCCTTCGCGGTGTTGCTCCAGGCCAATCTCGCCGGCGGGCATGAACTGCGGGCAGGGTGGGCCGAAGGAGGTTGCTTCGAACTGCCCACCGGGCAGGGTCTCCAGTGCCCGAGGCGCCTGGAAGGCTGCCGCTTCCGTCATCGGCTGGGCGTACGGGATTCCCAGATAGGACTCGACTTCGCCGTCGCTGAGCCCGCGGACGGTTCCGCAGGGGGCGGTGATTGTCGGCTGGCTGGTTTCTGCTGGTGTGAAAGTCATGGGCTCCGGTGCGTGACAGTGGGCTGAGGAATCTGCGGTCTGAGAGACCTCTGGTCTGCCCACCACGATAGCGGCCCAGGTGCAGTTGGGTGTGCTGCGAAAAAATTTTCTGCCGCCGGGGAATAAGGTCGCGCCATTCAGAGTTGAGCCTAGTGAACGCAAGTTTGATGATGGGCCTCGACTTAATGAGTTTGACGGTCCAGGCATCCAGTAGCAGACTTGAGTCAGATGCACTCACAGTGCGAAGGCTCTTTTGAAAGGAGACACGAACAATGGCTCGTGCAGTAGGTATTGACCTCGGAACCACCAACTCGGTCGTCGCAGTCCTCGAAGGCGGTGAACCGAAGGTCATCGCGAACGCTGAGGGCGGCCGCACCACCCCGTCGGTTGTCGCAGTGAACAAGAACGGCGATTCGCTGGTCGGTGAAATCGCCAAGCGCCAGGCTGTCACCAACGTCGAAAACACCGTGTCCTCGGTGAAGCGCCACATGGGCACCGACTGGACCACCAAGCTCGGCGGCAAGGACCTTACGGCGCCGGAAATCTCAGCCCGCATTCTGCAGAAGCTCAAGCACGACGCTGAAGAGTACCTGCAGGACACCGTGACCGACGCCGTCATCACCGTCCCCGCATACTTCAACGACGCCCAGCGTCAGGCAACCAAGGACGCCGGCCAGATTGCCGGTATGAATGTCCTGCGCATCATCAACGAACCCACGGCAGCGGCTCTGGCCTACGGTCTGGAGCGCGGCAAGGAAGACGAACTCATCCTCGTGTTCGACCTCGGCGGCGGAACCTTCGACGTTTCGCTCCTGGAAGTCGGCAAGGACGAAGACGACTTCTCTACCATTCAGGTGCGCGCCACCTCGGGTGACAACGAACTCGGCGGTGACGACTGGGACCAGCGCTTGGTCGACTACCTGGTCGGACAGGTCAAGAACGGCTACGGTGTGGACCTCACCAAGGACCCCACCGCCATGCAGCGCCTGAAGGAAGCTGCTGAGCAGGCCAAGAAGGAACTGTCCAGCGCAAGCAGCACCAATATTTCGCTGCAGTACCTGTCGATGAGCGAATCCGGCCCCATCCACCTGGATGAGAGCATCAGCCGCGCCAAGTTCGAAGAGCTCACCGAGGACCTCCTGGCCCGCACCAAGAAGCCCTTCGAGCAGGTCATCGCTGACGCTGGCGTGAGCCTGTCCGACATCGACCACGTGGTCCTTGTCGGCGGTTCCACCCGTATGCCCGCAGTGGCCGAAACGGTCAAGAAGCTCACCAACGGCAAGGAGCCCAACAAGGGTGTCAACCCGGACGAGGTCGTCGCAGTCGGCGCTGCCGTCCAGGCCGGTGTTCTGCGCGGTGACCGCAAGGACGTTCTGCTCATTGACGTCACCCCGCTGTCGCTGGGTCTGGAGACCAAGGGCGGCGTGATGACCAAGCTGATCGAGCGCAACTCGCCGATCCCCACCAAGAAGTCCGAAACCTTCACAACGGCCGAAGACAACCAGCCGTCCGTGTCGATTCAGGTCTTCCAGGGTGAGCGCGAGTTCACGCGCGACAACAAGCCGCTGGGCACCTTCGAGCTGACCGGCATTGCACCCGCCCCGCGCGGTGTGCCGCAGATTGAGGTGTCCTTCGACATCGACGCCAACGGCATTGTGCACGTGTCGGCAACCGACAAGGGCACCGGCCAGGAGCAGTCGATGACGATCACCGGCGGTTCGGCCATTCCGCAGGAAGACATCGACCGCATGGTGCGCGAAGCAGAAGAGCACGCTGACGAAGACAAGAAGCGTCGCGAAGCTGCCGACACGCGCAACAACGCCGAAACGGTGGCCTACCAGACGGACAAGCTCATCAAGGACAACGACGACAAGCTGCCCGAAGACGTCAAGAATGAGGTCCAGGCAGATGTCGACGCTCTGAAGGAAGCCCTCAAGGGTGACGATGACGACGCCGTCAAGCAGGCATACGACAAGCTCCAGCAGTCGCAGACCAAGCTGGGCGAGGCCATCTACTCGGCAGCTCAGGCTGAAGCCGGTGCGGAAGGTGCTCAGGCTGACGCCGGTTCTGCTGACGACGATGTCGTTGACGCCGAAGTCGTTGACGAAGACGAGGAGAAGTAATGACCGCCGAGAACCCAGACGGCCGCGACACCGACGACCAGGGCTTCTCGTTCAAGGACAACCGTCGGATTGATCCCGAAACCGGTCAGGCCCGCCCCGCGGGTCAGGCCGGGGAAGGGGCCGATACCCCGCAGTCTGAACAGCAGCCGGAGGGCCAGCCGGACGCGGAGCAGCCGGCGGCTGACGCTTCGGATCTCGGTGTTGAGATTCCCGACGACGCTTCGGGCATCGAAGACGCCGAACCGCAGCCGGAATCGGACGAAGCCAAGCGCTACCTTGACGACCTGCAGCGGCTCAACGCCGAATACGCGGCCTACCGTCGCCGTTCGGAACGCGATCAGCAGGCTGCTCGCACAGCCGGTCTGCAGGACGCGGTCGAAGCGCTCATGCCCGTGCTTGACGAAGTGAAGCTGGCCCGCGAAGCCGGTGATGTCACCGGCCCGTACGAAAAGCACGTCGACAGGCTCCTTGAAGCCCTCGGCAAGCTTGAAGTCGTGCAGTACGGCGAAGCCGGTGAGATCTTCGACCCGAACATCCACGACGCTCTCATGCAGCAGCCCTCGGCTGATGTAGAAGAGCCCACGGTGTTCATGGTCATGCAGCCGGGCTACAAGATCGGCGATCGCGTCATTCGGGCAGCTCGGGTGGGGGTTCACCTCCCTGAAGCCTGACACACTCACAATTGCCGAGGCGGAGCTTCCGACCACCTGGCGGGGCACCTGGGTGCCGTGCTGGGGGAGCGGGGCTCCGCCTCGGCGGCTAGAAGAACACAACAGCAGATCAGTTCGGCATTGAAAGGAGGGGCCGGATGAACTCGGGACCGCAGAATGAGTGGTTCGAGAAGGACTACTACAAAACGCTCGGAGTCTCCAAGGACGCCTCCGATGCTGAAATCAAAAAGGCCTACCGCAAACTGGCCCGCAAATACCACCCGGACGCCAATCCCGGCAACGCGGAAGCAGAAGAGAAGTTCAAGGAGATCTCGGCTGCGAACTCGGTGATCGGCGATCCTGAAACTCGCAAACAGTACGACCAGGTGCGCGCCATGGGCGGCGGCGCCAGGTTCCAGGCGGGCGCCGGCGGTGCCGGTGCTGGCGGCTTTGAGGACATCTTCTCGGGCCTGTTCAACACCGGCGGCACCGGAGCTCGGACTCGTGTCGGCGGGTACCCCGGCGGAGGGCCGGACTTGTCCGACCTGTTCGGCGGCGGCTTTGGCGGTGGCGGCTTCGGCGGCTACCAGCAGGCTCCGCAGAAGGGCGGGGACATCCGCTCGAAGGCACGCCTGAGCTTTACCGAGGCGATTGAAGGCGCCACTGTGAAGCTCAACATGCCCGGCGGAAAGCCGCTGACCGTCCGCACTCCCGCGGGAGTGAAAGACGGCCAGGAAGTCCGCGTGCGCGGTAAGGGCAAGCCCAGCCCCAATGGGGGCCAGCCCGGTGATGTCATCCTCACGGTCGAAGTCGCACCGCACAGTGTGTTCACACGCGATGGCAACAACCTGCGTATGACGCTGCCGGTCACGTTCCCGGAAGCGGCACTTGGAACACAGGTTTCCGTGCCGACTCTGGGCGGGCAGCCGGTCACCATGAAGATTCCCGCCGGTACGCCGTCTGGGCGCACACTGCGCCTGCGCGGCCGGGGCATCGACGCGAAGTCCGGCAAGGGCGACCTGCTGGTGACCGTTGAAGTGACTGTGCCGCGCAATCTCAGTGCCGAAGCGAAAAAGGCGGTTGAAGACTTTGCTGCCGCTACCGCAGGGGAGAATCCTCGTGAAGGCCTGCAGCGGAGGGCGGGTGAAGCCTGATGATTCCCGCAGACCGTCCTGTCTACATGATTTCTGTGGCGGCCGAATTGGCGGGCATGCACCCGCAGACGCTGCGGCAGTATGACCGACTGGGGCTGGTGACGCCTCAGCGGTCAGCTGGGCGCGGTCGACGCTACTCGGCTGACGACATCGAAAAGCTGCAGCTGGTGCAGCGACTGAGTCAGGATGACGGCATCAACCTCGAAGGCATTAAGCGGATTCTGCGGATGCGCGAAGAAATCGAGGCCATGCGCCGCGAACAGGAAGCTATGCGTGCCGAAATGGAGGCTATGCGCCGTCGTTTGGAAACTGCCGGCAGAATCTTTGCCGCAGCTTCGTCTGGCGATGTTGTGTCTCTGTTTGAGGACGGTCAGGGTGTTGGCCGCCGGGCACGCCCGGCCAGGCGCATTGCCGGTGTGCTCATGCCGGGAGCATCCGCTCGCCGCACACGCTAGTGCTGTGTTCCTCCGGCACGCCAGCGCTGAGAACGGCCGGGTTTGGAAACAGTGAAGGGGCGGCCCGTGTGGGCCGCCCCTTCACTGTGTTTCAGTTCAGAATCTCAGTTCTGCGACTGCCGCTCAGGCCTTGCGGTTGCGGCGGGTCAGCAGAACGGTCGCACCGCCGACGGTGAGCAGTGCGGCACCAGCTGCCAGAGCGCCGAGGCCCTGACCGGTGCGCGGGAGAGCGCCGGACGAAGCAGGAGCTTCCGATTCTTCATCAGCGTTGGCTTCGTCGGCATCAGACTTGTCGGAGTCAGAGGAATCACCGGAGATGGCTCCGCCGGTGCTGCCGGACTTCTTGTCTTCCTTCTTGTCCGACTTCTTAGCTTCGCTGACAACCTCGAAGGAGTCCTTGAGCGTCTCGCCGTCGAACTCAGCGGTGATGGTGTACTTGCCGACGTAGTCCTCGGCATTGCCGTCGGTGATTCCGGCCACGCTGAGGGCGGCGATGCCGTCTTCGTCAGCTTCGACGGTCTGTGAGTACGACTGGACGTTCTTTGCCTTGCCGGAGGTGCCGGTGACGGTGAACTTCACCTTGGTGCCGGGTTCAAGGCCGGAAACGGCAGCACCGATGCCCTTCTTCTTGTTGTTGAAGTCGCTGGCCTTGATCTTCTTTTCAGACAGGTGCAGAGTCGGCTCTGTAGCAGGTGCTTCTTCCTCAGACTCTTCGTCTTCAGCCGGGGCTTCTTCGCCGGACTCTTCGCCCTCGGTGCTGTCTTCGGCGCCTTCCTCGGCCCCTTCGCCGTCATTGGTGTCTTCGGCACCTTCGCCGGCACCTTCGCCTTCATCGGTGTCTTCGGCCCCTTCGCTGCCGTCGTCGTTGGCGTTGTTTTCGCCCTCGGTGCCGTCTTCGCCCTCCTCGGTCTTGCCGTCGGCGTCGGTGTTGCCGTCAGCCGAGGTTGTCGGGCTGCTTTCGGATGTTTCACTGGCTTCGGTTTCCGGGCCCTCCGAAGCGAAGGCGGGGGCTGCGGCGAATCCGAATGCGCCGGTCAGGCCGAGAGACAGGGCTACTGCGGGAGCGAGGATGGTCTTCTTCACGGTGATCCTTTTCCTAAAAGAGAGTGCGAAGCACCCGTGTGTTTGACCCCTTCAACCTAGCCGCACCTGTGTGAAAGATCAGTGTTTTCTTGGAACTTCCAGGTGAACATCTCGAAACGGCATCAAATGTGCAGGTCAGAGCGCTTGATATTCCGAGAGCCCGGGCGCTCAGATTCCGAGATCCCGGAATTTAGTGCTGTCTGGGCCTCGCATCTCGGTCCGGGTGCTCAGACCCAGGGAGGGGGAGTGGGCAGGTCTTCGGGGGTGGCCGTGCCCGAACCGCCCTTTGCGTCGTCCTGTCTTCCCGACGCAGGCCACCCGCGGCCGATTGCGTACTGCAGAAGTTCGTTGAATTCGCCTGTCACTTCGACCGGTGTGCTGAAGTCCGTTTCGTTCTTCTCGGTGCCTGGAATGTCGATGTGCCAGTCGCTGAGGTCATCTCGATCAGTCACATGGAAGAGAAAGTTCGCTCGTGTCTGAGTCTTCTTCCAGTGGTCAATGAGCTCAGCGAAGATGCGATCGGCCGCCGCTGTGGGAAAGTCGAGCGCGGTGTAGCCGATGTTGAGGTCAAGTGCGTGGACAAAGCACTCCCGGGCTCGTGCCCACGGAATGAACGATGCGGCAGTGTCCTCTCCCTGCCCGGTGCGGACAAGCGCAGACCACGCCTCGTCGTTCATGCTGCTGAGTGCCTGCGTGAGCTCTTCGGACGCTTCGTGGGCCATTGTGCTCACATCCCCGTCGGCGGTCGAAGCGGCAAGCTGCTCGATTTCGGCATCACGCGCTGCTCGTGACGGGTACATGGGGTTTTCCCGTCCGGTGCGCGCCCATTCGATCAGCCGCATAAAGGCGTCGGCATTGGCGATCACGTGCATGGCCACGTGCTTGCGGGTCCACCCCGGCAGCCGCGATGGGCTGTTCATACCGGTGTGCGTCACCTGGTCGAGAGCCTGCAGGTAGAAGCCTTCGGCGAGCATTCTCAGCTGGAGGTCGTCTGTCGTGCTTGGGGTGTCGTCAGCCATGGTCACGACAATACCCGCCGATTCTCTGTCACTTGCCGATTCGCTGTGCCGTGCTGTGAACAGTCTGCGGCTGCGCGGCAAGACCGCTGCTGTCTATCCCGGCAGGTTCCACTGGGCCGTGCGCATTTGGCGACGCTGATTCGGCGTGGGTGTGCGCAGAGTCAGAGCCCCGTGGACAACCTTCATTTCAAAGTAATCGCTCATGCCGGCAAAATCCCCGTCCAGCTGCAGGGCGAGTTCTTCTTCGGCTTCGATGATCACCGACGCGCACGTGAGGATTTCGGTGGCCGGTCCCCGCTTGCGGCGCCCGACCACCGAAAGCAGCACTGAGGCCCACTGCGCGATGTTCTTCGGCGTGGTCACCAAAACGTTGATGAGCCCGTCGTCCGGTCGTGAACCGGGAAGCAGCTCAAGGCCCGCCTGCACGCGGCCGGCGTTGGCTCCGAGCACCGAGCGAATGGAATATGAGCGCACTGGTTGGTCGTCGAACTTCATCTTGACCTTTGTGCGCTTGCCGGTCAGCTGCCGACTGCCGGCTTCGACATAGGCCAGCCAGCCGATCCGCTGTTTGAGCTCCGGCGACACGGTTTCCATGACCGCCGCGTCATAGCCCATGCCGGTCATGACAACAGAGGTGTCCGGTTCGGCGCCCGGGCTGGTGCGCGTGCGAATGACGTCAATGTGCCTGTCGTTGCCGTACATTGCGATTTTGATGGACCATTCGGGATTCTCAAAGAACAGGCCCGTGTTCCGGGCCAGCAGGTTCCCGGTGCCGATCGGCACCAGGCCAAGCGCAACATCGGTATCGGCAATCACATGCGCCACCGCGCGCACAGTGCCGTCCCCACCGGCGGCGATGATGAGGTCGACTCCTTCATCGAGCGCCTTCTGGGCCGCAGCGACCCCGCCGTCGTCTTCGTCAGACGGGATGATCAGCGGCTGGGCCCACCGCGAATTGCGCGCTTCGGTCTGGGCAGCGGCGATGATTGCCTGGGCTTCGGGTTTTGTGGGGTTGTACACCACGGCAAATCTGGGCTGCCTGTCTGACGAGGTGCCGCTGAGTTCGCCCTCTGCTGTCACCTGCGCGAGTTCTGAAGAGGTCTGGCGTTCCATGTTCCGGCGAATGCGCATTGCTCCGACGCTGTGTCCGATGGCGTATGCAATGAGGGCTACGACGACTATAAGAAGGACGGTCAGAACAGTCTGCGTGCCAAGATCCATGGTCTGAGCTTAGCTACTCCACCTGAAAGGTTCGTGCGGATGCGCGGGTTCGCGCGCCCGTCACCTGGATGTTCAATAGGGCGGGATAAGCTTGGGAGCGTGATTGATCTTGTGCAGCTGAGGAACAACCCGGACGTATTCAAGGCCTCACAGCGGGCCCGCGGCGGAAGCGTCGAACTTATTGACGACGTCCTGTCCGCCGATTCCGCCCGCAGGCAGAGTCTGACCGCTTTTGAAGAGGCTCGCGCCCAGCAGAAGGCCTTCGGCAAGAAGGTTTCGCAGGAAAAAGACCCAGAAGCCAAGAACACGCTCGTAGCTCAGGCCAAGCAGCTGGCCGAACGCGTCAAGTCACTCGAAGCTGACGCTTCGGAAGCCGAGCAGGCATTCACCACCGCGGTGCAGAAAGTGCCGAACCTCATCATCGACGGTGTGCCCTCCGGCGGGGAAGAAGACTCCGTGGAGATCCGCCGCGAAGGCAGTCCCCGCGATTTCGCCGCGGAGGGCTTTGAACCGAAAGACCATCTGGAGATCGGCGAAGGGCTTTCCGCAATCGACACCGGCCGCGGAGCCAAGGTGTCCGGATCTCGGTTCCATTACCTGACCGGTTTTGGTGCGCGCCTGGAAATGGCGCTGCTCAACCTGGCTATGGACACCGCGATCGAAGCCGGCTTCACCCCCGTCGTCACCCCGACTTTGGTCAAGCCCGAGATCATGTCCGGCACCGGATTCATGGGCGAGCACGCCGATGAGATCTACTTCCTGGAACGTGACGACCTCTACCTGGTCGGCACATCGGAAGTGGCCCTGGCCGGGTACTACAAAGACGAAATCATCGACCTGTCCGAAGGTCCCATCCGCCTGGGCGGCATTTCCAGCTGCTACCGCCGCGAAGCCGGGTCCTACGGTAAGGACACGCGTGGAATCATCCGAGTCCACCAGTTCCAGAAGGTCGAAATGTTCGCCTTCACCCACCAGGAAGACGCCGAAGCTGAACACCAGCGGATGCTGGATCTGCAGGAGAAAATGCTCGGCTTCTGCGAACTGCCCTACCGCGTAATCGACATCGCCGCGGGTGACCTCGGCGATTCCGCCGCCCGCAAGTACGACACAGAGGCGTGGGTTCCCACCCAGAACACCTACCGGGAACTGACCTCCACCTCGAACTGCACCACCTTCCAGTCCCGCCGCCTGAACATCCGCACCCGCGGCGAAGACGGCAAAACCGAAGCCGTTGCCACCCTCAACGGCACCATGGCGAACACCCGCTGGATCGTGGCAATCCTGGAAAACCACCAGCAGGCAGACGGGTCGGTCAGCGTTCCCGCTGCCCTGCAGCCCTATCTGGGCGGCATCAAGGCGTGGGGGCCGGAAGGACCGCGGCGCTGACACACCGACCACAGCCGGACGACCCACAGGAGAGATCGTGACCGAGTACATCGTCGCCCTTGACCTCGATGGAACAGTAGTCGACTACGAGAACCGACTGTCGGATTACACCCGCGCAGTCATCCGCGCGGTGTCCAGGCGAGGTCATCACGTTGTCATCGCCACCGGACGCACTGTCGAAGGGGCGCTCGATGTGGCCAACCGACTGGGCCTGACCCACGGCTACGTGGTTGCCTCCAACGGGGCTGTCATCGTCGAACTCGATGCCCAAGCCGACCGCGGATGGTCGGTCTACCACGTGGAGTGCTTTGATCCCGGCCCCGCGCTTGAGCGAATGTCCTCGGTTCTGCCCGAAGCCCTGTACATGGTCGAGGATGCCGATCTGGTGCGCTGGTCCTCCGGCCAGTTCCCCGACGGTGACCTCGCCGTGGGCAGCGATCTTCGTATGACCGATTTCGAAGACCTCAAAACCAAAACCGCCACGAGGATCGTCATGCGCGAAATGACGATCGACAACGCTGAATTCGAAGAGTCCGTCAAAACCATCGGCCTGCATGGGGTCACCTACTCCGTCGGCTGGTCGAACTGGCTGGACATCCAGCCCGACGGGGTTTCCAAAGCCAGCGCCATTCAGCGCGTGGCCGTTAACCTCGGTGTCGAACAGAAGCACACGATCGGCGCCGGTGACGGTTCGAACGACGTTGAAATGCTGCAGTGGGTCGACACTGCAATCGTCATGGGCCAGTCGAAGGAAAAGCTCGGCGCCTACGCCGACATCATCGCCGCCCCCGTTGAAGAAGACGGCCTGGCCGAACAGCTGGTGAACATCTTCGAACTGACGAAAGACGAAATCTCAGCCGAGTTCCGCTGAGCGGGCACTGGCAATCGCTTCGAGCACCGGGGCGATGCCGCCGTCAGTCAATGCCGGCGCCCGGAATGCTGTAGCCCGCAGCGCCTGCTGGTGGCCGTCGGCTATCGCAAAGCCCGCTCCGGCCCACGTGAGCATTTCAATGTCATTGGGCATGTCCCCGAAGGCTGCGACTTCCTGCGAGCTGATTCCCCGGTCGGCCGCAAAGACTTCGAGCGTGTGCGCTTTTGTGATCCCGAGTGCTGCCAGTTCGATCAGCCCGGACGAAGGGTTCGAATGGGTCGGGTGGAAAATCCCACGGGCAAGTGGGCGGACGGTGTTGAGAAGAGCCTCGGAATCATAGGAGCCCGGAACGCGGACAAGAACTTTGAGGACAGTGCCGAGTTCGGCTTCTTCGCCATAGGCGATTTCGGGAGCCTGTAAGCGCGCCCGAACGGCAGCCGATTCAGACAGTTCGGTTGCTGAATCGTGCACAAAGCCCGGTGCTGTGAAAGACCCTTCCGGGGTTTCATAGGCCAACGCGGCCCGCGGCAGGACAGAGTGCAGGCGCTGACGAAAAGCGACCAGCTGGTCGGTGTCGATTCCGTAGACCGCCGCCAAGTGTCCGCTGTGCATATCCAGCACTGCGGAGCCGTTGGCGCAGATAGCCCACTGCAGGCGCGGCAGCTGCTGGGCCACCGGGTCCATCCACCGAAGCGGTCTGCCCGTGACGGGAACAACGTCAGCGCCGGTTTCGCGAACAGCCTCAACTGCTTCGCGCACGCGCGCTGTTATGGGCGTGCCGGTCTCTAAAAGCGTGCCGTCGACATCCGTGGCGATCAGGCGGATGCGGGACAAAGCGCGGTCGTCCGGCAAGTGCATGCTCATGGCGATTCCTTTCCCAAGGTGCGCGCGTGGGCTTGGGCAATGAGGTGTTCGGCATCGTCGACGAAACGGGCGGCAGCTGCGGCTGAGGCGTCGGCCGCCGGTGCTTCAGCTGCTGGAAAGTCGTCGGCTGGGGTGCCCTCCGTGTCTGTCGGCTGGCCGGCCTCGTTGTGTGCAGTGCTTTTCACCTGCCGGGCCGTGACTCTCACATGAGCTGCCGCTTGGGCTGCCTCAGACACTTTGCTCGCCGCGTGGCTGAGCAGTTCGGGGAGATCGCCTGCCTGGCGGCGGACATCAGCTGGGAGGACCAGGCCTTCCACCGGCCACCTGCTGTGGGCGTATTCGGCAATGCCGGCTGCCCGCTGGTCGAGTTCGGACAGCCGATGGGTCAGTTCGACCACTGCCAGAACCGATGGGGTGTTGGGTGCTTCCTTCTGGGCTTGCACGGCGGTTGTATACAGCCTGTCGACAGCGCGGCCGAAGCGGTCGCGGTGCTGCCGCCACAGACCAGTGCCCAGGCGGGCATCCAATGAATGGTCCCGCTGGTCGCCGGTATCAGGCGTGCGTGATCGCAGCCATGAGAACAGTCCCACTACAGGTAGTTTCCAGGCCCTGCCGGGGCGTCTCCGGGCTTTTTGCCGGGTTGGACCACGGGGGCTGGCTGGCCTTCTCCGTTCATGGCCTGGCGGGCCATGATGGCGGTTTGAATGCTCTGCACCAGACCGTCAATCCACCCCGAAGCGTGCGAAACGGCTATGAGCAGTTCGCCGCGTGAGGGTGTGACGGGCAGCGCGGCGGCCCCGCGGTCATATTCTTCGAGCAGTTCGTCGCTGAGAACTTCTGCGAGGTCTTCGCGTACGCCCTTGTGGATCGCACTGAGCCGTTTGCGTCCGGCAGCATCGAGGTCGTCGGTTCCGCGCAGGTCTTCCAGCAGCCTGTTGAGGGTGCTGCCAATGCGCAGAACCCGGGAAGGGTCGGCGACATCGGGGGTTTCGTCGTCGCTTTCCGGGCTGTTTTCTTCGCTGTTTTCAGTGATGGCATCCGTGTCTGCATCAGCAGTCGGCTGCTGTTCTTCTTCGGATTCGATTGGGGCTTCAGCGGTGCTGGTGTCCGCTTCAGTCATGCGCACCTACCTTGAGGATTACCTTGCCGATGGCTTCGCCGTCCTCGAGCAGACGGTGGGCTTCGGCGACGTCGTCAATGGGCAGTTCCCGGTAGACCACCGGGGTGATGCGGCCGCTTGCCACGTGCGGCCAGAAGTCCTGAAGAAGGCCGGTGACCACGGCGGCTTTCTGTTCTTCTGAACGTGCGCGCAGAGTGGTTGCAATGACCGTCTGCCTGCGGACCATGAGTCGGCCAAGATTGAGTTCGGCTTTCGCACCGCCCTGCAGGCTGATGACCACCAGCCGACCGTCGCGCGTCAGTGCTTCCGTGTTGCGTTCGAGGTAGGCCGCGCCCATGATGTCGAGGATGACGTCAGCACCGGGACGCCGGCTGCTGTCGCGGGGAAGCCCAAAGAAATTGGGGGAGTCCGGCTGCCCGGCGTCTGCCGTTATCTGCTTGATCCGGTCGACAAAGTCTTCTTCGCGGTAGTTGATGACAGCGTCAGCGCCCAGTCTGCGGCAGAAATCGGCCTTGCGCTCACTGCCGACGGTTACGGCTGTTTTTGCTCCGTGGGCTTTGGCCATTTGGATGGCCGCCGTGCCGATGCCGGATCCGCCGCCGTGAATGAGCACCCATTCGCCCGGCTGCAAACCGGCGGTGGTGAACAGGTTTGAGTACACAGTCGCCATGACTTCCGGCAAAGCTGCGGCTTCCGTGAAGCTCATGGGGCGTTCAGTGTCGCTGTGCGGGTCGGAAACAGTGGGAATGGGCATCAGCTGGCCGATGGGCACCGGAACGTATTCGGCATAGCCGCCGCCGGTGAGCAGAGCGGCCACTCTGTCGCCGATCTGCACGGCCGTCAGAGAAGAACCGGCCCCGGAAGCAGCTCCGGTCTGGCGGCCAGCTGCATCCGCAGGATTGACCGAGACAACAGTTCCTGCGACTTCCAAACCGGGAATCTGCGTGGCACCTGCGGGCGGCTGGTAGTTGCCTTCGCGCTGCGCGATGTCGGCGCGATTGACCCCGGCGGCGGCAACGCGCACGAGGGCGTGGCCCGGCGGGCAGTCTGGAACGTCGACAGTATCGACCCGCAGGGCATCGCGCCCACCGGGTTCGGGGATTGTCACCGCGCGCATAGTCGTCAGTTCAGCCATGGGGCAAGCCTATCGGCAGGTACTGACACGAACTTTCAACCGGCACCTCGGCAAATCTGGCCCAGCACCTGGGCAGACTAAGACCCTGCCGTCCCGGCGCCTCGTCAGAGCTTGCGACCGCGCACCCAGCTGCGCCCAGCCGAACTCAGACGAACATGTGGAACAGCGGCGAGTCTTCCCCGACCTTCTCGATTTCGAGAGGCGATTCGTCCA
The DNA here is from genome assembly GCF_001810665.1 of Brevibacterium sp. HMSC063G07. Lineage (NCBI taxonomy): Bacteria > Bacillati > Actinomycetota > Actinomycetes > Micrococcales > Brevibacteriaceae > Brevibacterium > Brevibacterium sp. HMSC063G07. The sequence continues at coordinate 29,335 of NZ_KV802363.1, read as the reverse complement.
TCCTCTGCAGCAAGCCGGGCAGGTCAGCCGCATTGCCCAGCGTGATGCCTACGAACGCGGGTCCGGTTTCACGGCCTGAGCGCTTCATGTACTCAAACAGGGCGACATCGTCATCAGGGCCAAGAACTTCGTCGAGGAATCGGCGAAGAGCCCCGGGCTCCTGCGGGAAGTTCACAATGAAGTAGTGCTTGAGCCCCTCCCACACGAGTGAGCGCTCAAGGATCTCCGAGTAGCGGGAGATGTCGTTGTTGCCACCAGTGAGAACACACACGACAGACGAACCGGCGGGAACTTCGAGCGGGGCAAACGACCCTTCCGGTCCGACGGAGGCCGAAGCGATTGCGCCGGCAGGTTCGGCGATGATGCCGTCCACCTGGTACAGATCGAGCATTTCCTTGGCGATCCGGCCCTCTGGAACCGGGTGCAGCTCAAGGTCCATGTCGGCGATCATCCGGTAGGTGACATCGCCGGCCCGGCGCACCGCGGCACCATCGGCAAAGGAATCGATTTCAGGAAGCTCCACCGGTTTGCCCGCAGCCCGCGCGGCGATCATAGAGGCCGCCCCGGCAGGCTCCATGCCGATGACCTTGGTGTCGGGCATGGACTCGCGAGCGAATTCGGCAATGCCGGCGAGAACTCCGCCGCCGCCGATCGGCACGACAATGTAGTCGGGGTCGTAGCCCAGCTGATCGCGGATCTCAACGCCGATCGTGCCCTGCCCGGCGATTGTGCGCGGATGGTCGAACGCCGACACCATGAGAGCACCGGTGCGTTCGGCATAGCGTTTGGCCAGCGCCGATGAGTCGTCGTAGGTGGACCCCTCGATCACAACGGTCACGCGCTCACCGCCGAAATGGCGGATTCGCTGGATCTTCTGCTGCGGGGTGGTGCGCGGAACAATGATCCGCCCGTTGATCCCCAGATCGTTGCACGCCTGGGCAAAACCCTGCGCGTGATTGCCGGCCGAAGCGGCAACAACACCGCGGGCGCGCTCTTCCGGGGTCAGCTGCAGCATGAAGTTGAAAGCACCGCGCACCTTGTAGGACCGGACCGCCTGCAGGTCTTCGCGCTTGAGGTAGACGGAAGCTCCCGTCGCGGCCGACAGCCGCTCGGAAATGTGCAGAGGCGTCGAAACCACTTTCGGCTGAATTCGCGAGGCGGCCTCACGGATTTCAGCAGCTGTCGGGGGGACCTGGGGTTTCTTGCCGTCTATCAACACGTTTTCATTCTCAACCTCAGCTGATGGAACAGCAACTTCCCGCGTCATATCACAGAAAATCGAGTACTGGCCGATACAGTGGGAAGGTCAGTCCGGTTTGGTGAGGAGAACAACAGTGGCGATCAGCAGTGAGCTTGAGCACCTGCTTTCGGAGTGGCTGCCCCGACAGTCGTGGTTTCCGAGGCAGCAGGGGGTTCTCGGCCGCGTGCTCGCAACCTCCCCGGACGTGACCCCCATGTCTTCAGTTGAGGTGTTCCACATGGAACTGCCCGGCGGGGGAGAAGTGCACGGCTATGAGTCGGTCATTGCCGTCGGCAGCGCCACCGCGGGGGGAGAACAGCAGGTGCATCGCCTCAACATCCCCCTGACGTACAGAACTGAAGAAGAACCCAGTCTGCGCGCACACCTGATCGGCCGCATTGACGATCTGACTCTCGGCCGGGTCTGCGTGTACGACGCTGCGGCTGACCCAGCCTATGTGCTCACCATGGTTGGTGCGAGTGCCGCCGGACGCAGCTTTCCCGGCAACCAGATCAAAGCGCACCGCGTGAATTCGCGAGCGGTCAATGTCAATGATCTCAATTCGCCGGAAGCCGTGGCTGAGGCTCTCGGTTCTGCCCGGATCACGGTTTCGGACCGCGGCAATGTCACGAATGCGGTCATCGACCGCGGGGCGGAGCGTTCGGTTCTTACGGTCTTCCGCCTGCTCAATGCGGCTACCGCTGCCGCGCTGCACATGCCGGTGGCGTTGACAAAGGCCGGTTCGGCGGCTGTTCCGCACGTCGCCGGATGGGTTTCCGGCCGGTGGTTCGACGGCTACGGCCTGTCCGAATGCGAACTGCCGACCCTCATGCTGACCAGCGGCGAAGCCGAAGCTGACACCGCGTGGGCGCAGGCGGTCCGGTCGGCACTGGAAGTCGACTCCGGTTCGACTGCCAGCTTTGTCGACACCGCCGGGGCAATCGGCAGGCGGATCGGCGAACTGCACGGGGACCTCGCCAGCATTTTCGGCATCGTCGAATCCGAGGATGACGCAGGTGCGTGGATCAAGAAGTGGCAGAAGCGCGTTGACTGGGCGCTGGAGCGTTCACCGCTGACTCTCGAACCGCTGCGCGGCGATCTCAGACGGCACCGCAAATGGCTTGCTGAGCTTGAGTCGGTGGGCGGCCTGCAGCGCATTCACGGCGATCTCACGCTCGGCAACGTTGTTATGGCACCCACCGGGGGACCGCGGGTGCGAAACTTTGCCGAAGGCGCTGACGGCCAGGGCACAGAGCCGAAGCCTCCGGCGCTGGACCTGGTTGCGCTGCTGCGCTCCCTGGACTACGCGGCTGGATACGCTCGACTTAAGCGCACGGGCACTCTCGAATCTGACGATGCGCCGATCACCTCTGGTCTGTCTGCTGACGAGCTGCGCGAACTCACGGACTCACCGGAGTCCGAATGGTCGAAGCGGGCACAGAACTCGCTTCTGACCGGATATTCACGCGCTGTGGAAGGGTCTGTCACACTGGATGACCCAATCCTGCGCGCGGTGCTCATCGACCGCCTGCTGGTTGAGGTTGTCACGGAGCTGCGCAACCGTCCGGCCTGGCTGACCGTGCCGCTGGCAGCGCTGACGCTGGCGCTGCGCGGTCGTCCGTCGAAGGCCACCCCCCGCGGTACAGCTGCCCACCGCAGCGGCCCAATTGAACCGACCAAGGTGACGAAGACCTCGCGCGGTGAGGACAGCGCTTCCGCAGTCCGTGGCGAGGCTGCGGCTGATGACGATCACGAAAGCGCTTTTGGGCTCGGCGGCACGGCAATTCCGGTGATGGACACAGAGACTGCTGTCGACGACGCTGCCGACAGTGCGGAGGCTGAAGGCGCGGGCGCCGGACGGACGGGTGCTGCGGGCGAAGATGTGCAGGTCTCGGCCTGGTCGGTGCCAGGTGACAAGATCAGCGCGGAGGACTTCGCGCAGCGGTCTGAACTGCAGATTCCACAGCAAGACGAATTGGCGGGTGAGGCCGCCCCGGCTGCTGAACTCAACCAGAAGCCGGTCATCAGGCCCGTCGAGACAGTTGTCGAAGCCGACGGAGCAGCCGTTGCAGAAAGCGTCGAAGAAGCTGACAAGAGAATGCAGCCTGAGCCCAGCTGGCCGGATCTGGCTGGCAGGGGAACCGAAAAACAAGCCGAAGACAGCACAGGGCAACCACAGGGCGCCTCGTGGGATTCTGCCGAAGTCTCACCCCGGTGGGCGCCTGCGCAGCCGGGTGTGGGTGGGCTTGTCGTCGGCGACTACACCCTGAGCGAAGAAGACGACTACGATGTCGAAACGGCAGAAGAAGAGCAGCCGCCGGCGCAGCCGAAGTCAGCCCGCCGAGGTGACTGACAGCTGAGGCCCAGACACATGCGCGTTTAAGCGAGCTTGAAATGAAGCTCGCGCCCTCTGTGACGTACGAGGCCGGGCTCTGGGCGGGCACGGTCTGGCACGCTTCGATAGACTCGGATTCCGGCGGGATGTGCTCCCGTTCGAATTCAGCTCTCGCAGCCAAGGAAGCAGACACCGGTGCCGGAAACTCACGACACAAGCGACAGTTCTCATACGGGCAGCGCTGACTCGACTCAGCGGGAGGCACGTAAGCCGATCCTTGCGATCAGCGCTGTCGCTGTTGCGCTTCTTATTGCCGCTGTTGGCATTCGCGCTTGCGAGGACGACCCGGCGCCGCCTCAAGAACAGCAGACAGAGGTTGACTTCCTCAACCACGAACAGGCAGAGCGGATTGTCAGCGCTCTTCAGGATGAGGGTGCGGACGTCTTCCAGCTGGTCATCACCAGAAAACACGCGACAGCCCAGATCTTCGAACAGGACGGCAAACTGGGCACCCTGGTGTTCAGCCCAACCGGTGAACCCCAGAAGAAGGGCGGAGGGACGGCTCCTGCTGATGCCGCGCGCGTTCCTGCTGCTGACATCAGCGCAGACGCGTTCAAAGCCGCGGAGGACAAAACGCTTGACGTGATTGACGAAGCTGAGCGAATCCGCTCGCTGTCGATCGAACAGGACTACGGAAACTTCAATGGTCGCGATGCTGGACCGTCTGCCACGCTGCGAGCGGCGACTTCGGGTGAAGGCTTCGGCACCGGGTCGGGAACCGTTGTGTGGGATCTTGCTGCTGAGCGGATCCTCAGTGTTCCCAGCGCCGATGGGGCAGTGCCGAACGTAGCCCAGACGGACGAAGCCGAACAGCTGCTGGGCACCATGCCCGCAGTCGAAGCTATGGCAGAGCAGTCCGGCAAGCAGCTGGTCGCAGCGCTTGAGTACTACGGGGTGAAACAGGTCTTCAGCGTTGAATTCGCAGGCAATGAAACCCGTGCGGTTGTGCTGACCAAAGACGACAAGACAATCCAGTTGGACTTCGCCACGGGGGCTCCCACCGCAAGCAACTACACACACTCGGGACTTGCACCGCTGGATGACTGGAAAAAGCTGGCCGACACAGCACCCAGCGGCAGGCTGATGGAAGCTGTCGAGGGCCTCAAACTCCCATCCGAGTCAGCCGGAGCGCCGAAGGGTGCGGGCGCGGCTCTGTTCAACGCCGACAAGCGGACACCAGCACCGGAAAGCGCCCCGAGCGATGCCCCTGAAGGACAGGCGGAGGATGCCACCGCGAAGCCGACGGACGGCGCAACTGCCGAAGATGAAAAAGGCCAGGCGGCTGGCGAGCCGGACGGCACCCCGGAATCGGCTGGGCCCAGCGAAGAGCCGACACAGAAAAAGACCCCAGATCCGGTCGACATGACCAAACTGCCCACTCTTATGGTTCGCCACCACGGCGAACACGGTGATGTTGTGTTCGTCGATTCGCAGGCAGGCGACGCGGACCGGCCCACTAAGTGGGCGCTCGCCGATGGCAAACCGCTGGCCGAAGACGTACAGAGCGCATATTGGACCCGGGCCAGCCAGTAGCACCTCGTGAGTGATTCACCTTTGTGTGGCACAATGGTCAGGCGCTGTGCGCATCTGGTGAGTTGACAGAGCGGCCGAATGTGACGGTCTTGAAAACCGTTGAGTCCTCACGGGCTCCGTGGGTTCAAATCCCACACTCACCGCCGGACACCCCGGCAGTTCAATGAACTGCCGGGGTTTTCTGTTTGGGCAGCAGGGTGGTGCTCACGCCGCGGTGTGGCGCCGCTGATTGTGTGCAAGAAAACTCCCGATAGCCGGGATCTGCGCGAAAACAACCACTGCTAACGGGAGTTTTTGCTGCTGAAGGGTGGCAGCTGGACGAGGTGCCGAGGCGCCGACCCGGTTCTTCTTGTTTCGGAAGGTTGGGAAACGGCCAAGGAACACTGAGACTCCTTTGACCGGCAGTTTGTTGAAGGGCGGCTGCAGCCGTGGAATCGTGAAAACAGCCCCGGAGATTCGCTTCTTCGACTTCCCCGGCACCGCCCTGCAGGGCCCTGCAGACGACGCGAGCAGGGGCTGACAAAACAGAAGCAATCGAAACAGGAGCGAAGTCCGTGAAGACGCTTACCCGTATTTCTACGACCACCGCAATCGCCGCCGGAATTGCCGCCGTCGGAGTCCTGGCTTCAGGCCCCGCCATGGCCACCGAAGGCACCAAACCGGCAGTGTCTCCCAAAGCACAGGCGGCAGCACAGCAGCAGCTGAACCCGCAGCAGATCGAGAATGTTAAGACGATCATCCAGGTCGGCAAGGACAACAACATTCCGCGCCAAGGCATCAAGATCGCACTCATGACCGCACAGCAGGAATCAACTCTGCTCAACCTCAACTACGGGGACCGTGATTCACTGGGCCTGTTCCAGCAGCGCCCCTCCGCCGGATGGGGCAATCCCGCACAGGTCCAAGACCCTGTCTTCGCTGCGAAATCGTTCTACGGTGTGAATCCCGCAGTGTCCCCCAATGGCCTCCTCCAGATTCCGGGCTGGGAAACCATGGCACCCGGTGATGCAGCCCAAGCTGTTCAGGCTTCCGCATTCCCCAACGCCTACGCGAAATGGGACGGAATGGCAGAAGACCTCCTCAACCAATACTTCTGATAGCCAGCGGCTGACACAGCCCGGCGACGTTCGGACCGGCGGTGAGCAGGTGCCTCGGCGCGAAGCCCACCGTCGGCCCGAGCTGCCCCTTGACACAATGAGCACTATGAGTGCCGCTGCTGAATTGGTCGAGGGGACGTGGGCGATTCCGGTGCCCACACCCTTTGGCGGGCACACCGTTGCCTACCTGCTTGCAGAAGACACTGGGTTCAGCCTCATAGACACCGGGTGGGGCAGCCGCGAAGGGCTCACCGCTCTTATGGCGGGAATCGAGCAGGCCGGCTTCACTCCCGATGAGCTGAACGGTGCAGCGGTGACCCATCACCACTACGGTCATGCTGGCCTGCTGCAGGCGCTGAACCAGCCGGACATTTGGTGTGGCATCCACGGCCACGAACTCAAAACGCTTAAAGACATTCGCGACGGCAAAGCGCCCACGGCTGGTTTTGAAGTTCCTGTGCCCCGTGTGCCCGCCGGCACGGTGCTCCTAGCCGATGGCGCTCACCTGCCGCTGTCCGGCCGCACCGTGCAGGCCGTGTGGACGCCCGGCCACACGTTCGGCCACACGGTGTTGGTGGAAGATCACCCCGAGGGCGCGCTCCTGTATTCCGGCGATCACGTGCTGCCGGAAGAAGAATCACTCGAAGGCCGCCTGGGCTTGGATGTCGGCTATCTTCCCCGCTCGGTCAGTGCCTACACGGATTCCCTGAGAAAACTGGAGCAGCTGCCGCCTGACACGCTGGTGCTCCCAGGCGAAGGCCGTCCCTTCTACGGTCTGCACGACCGAGTCCAGCAGATTGTGCAGGCCCGAACCGCACGCACCGCCGCGGTCGCAGACGCTGCCAGACACACCGCAGACGCCGCTGCCCAGCCAGCGGCCAGCCGCCAAGCCGACAGCCTCCGCACCCGTGAAGCCCGCACACCAGAACATCGAGCCCTTGAACTCATCGCAGAAAAGACTGCGGACCTTTCTGATCTGCCACCGGGGTCCTTTGCGCGCTTCGCGGCTCTTATGGACACCGCTTCCCACATGTGGGCAGCCGGAGTTCCAGTGAACGCCCATCCGCTTTGGCACAGCCGATAGGCTTCGCATACAGCAGATTCTCCAGCAGCGAGGAGTTCACATGCCGGTTCCACACGAAGTCCGCTCCGAATCGATTGTGGTCAGCGGCCCCACCCCGCAGATGCGCGGGATGGCGAGGGCCACGCAGACCGCGCAGAGGATCCGTTCGGCACACAGAAGCTACACGCATCTGTTCCAAACCCTCGGCATAGAGGACAGCGCGGTCAAAGCAGCGGCAAAAGACTCCCTCGCCGCTCTGCGCGACTGGGACCCCGACCAGCATCAAGAAGTCACCGGCGCTGCAATGGGGGCGGGTCTTACGCCCGCTGATCTCATGGTCATCATTGCCCGCACGGAAATCATAACGCTCGCGGACCGCTCTGCACTCCCGTCCCAGCAGGACGGACCGCGGGAGGGAAGCTCCACCTCGGCACCTTCGGAATGTTCGACCATCACCATTGCCGCAGACCGTGCCGCCGCTGCCGCGGATCCAGCCGCCGGTGCCGGTGCGGGCGCTCCGTGCGTTGGCGCGCAGACGTGGGACTGGTATCCGGAGTTCGCAGACCTGTGGCACCTGCACTCTGTGGCTGCTCTGCCGGGCGGCTACGGCTACGCGGGTCTCGCCGAGTACGGCATGACCGGCAAAATAGGGGTCAATTCGGCTGGTCTGGGGTGTTTTCTCAACATTCTGTTCTCCACTGACGATGCGCCTGGTGGAGTTCCTGTGCACTCTGTTCTCGCGCGGATCCTAGGGGTTGCCGGAAGTGTTGACGAGGCGGTGCGGATGATTGAAGACGCACCCCTGTCGTCCAGTTCGGTCATCACGCTGATCGACTCTGAACAATCGGCGATGGTCGAAATCAGCGCTGGTAGGACCCGTGTGCTTGATCAGCGCGGCTACGCGGTGCACACCAACCACTTTTTGGATGGTGAGTTCGCGCAGACCGGCCTGCTCAGCCCGCCGAACGCCAACACCTTTGACCGGTTGGAGTTTCTGCAGGACGCAGTGAGCTGCGCCGGTGTGCCGCAGTGCGCGGAGGATCTTGTGCCTCTTCTGTGTTCAGACCTGGCTTCTGGCTGCGTGGCCAAACTGCCAAAACCCGGCGGCACTCTCGAAACGGCCACATTGGCCAGTGTTCGCATTGATCCCGCCCAGCGGAAGATTGCCGTCAGCCCGGGAGTTCCGCAGTACGTGAAAATGCGCACAGTCGTCTTGCAGGCACCCTGACGCCGCAACAGGCTGTAGGCAGTTGCTTCCGGTGAAATTCTTTTGGCGCGCTCGGCGTTCTCATTGCATACGATCAGCGTGTTTTCGGGCATTGCTCCGGCTGCGCGAGCCGTATGGGCGGTTGCAGCGTCAGCGGGTGTGAGCTGGGTTCACAGGTCCGCGCGTCATACTTGACTTAAGGTTTTCTGGGCGACGGTGAAGCGCTCAGTTGCTAACATCGCTGAGTACGTTTACTACTGGCCAGTAACTTCACGATTGTTCGGAGCTCCTGAATGTCGTCTTTTCTCTATGAACTCGGTGCGGCGGCCTACCGTCGACGGAAGACAACCGTTGCCGTGTGGCTTGCCATACTCGCCCTGCTCGGCGGGTGCGTTGCGCTGTTCTCAGACGACTTCTCCGATGAATTCGAGCTTCCCGGTGCCCAGTCCCAGGAAGCTCTTGACAACTTAGAGCTCACATTTCCGCAGGTCAGCGGTGGTCGCGGCCAGTTGACGATCGTCGCCCCCGACGGTGCTGACCTCAGAAGCGAGGAATACAAGAAGCCGATCGAGGCAGCTGCTGAGAAAATCGAGGACTACGACCACGTAGACGGCGCTACGAGCCCGTATGACGACATCATCGAAGGTTCGATCAGTGATGAGGGCAACGCCGCTCTGCTCAACGTCCAGTACGACGACGCAGAGGCCAATCTGCCCGACTCAGTCAAAACGGATCTTGAAAAAGCAGCTGACAATCTGCAGTCCCAACTGCCCGAAGGCACCGAGGTCGTTGCCGGCGGTGAGATCTTCAAGGTCACCGGCATCGAAATCTCCTGGGTGGAGGGCATCGGCGTTGTTGTGGCCTTCTTCGTGCTGTTTGTGACCTTCGGATCGTTCATCGCAGCCGGAATTCCGCTGGTCACCGCAATTGTCGGCGTAGCCATCGGCCTGCTGCTGGTGGTGCTGACAACGGCGTTCGCCACCGTGAACTCCACCGCCCCCATGCTTGCGCTCATGCTGGGCCTGGCAGTCGGAATCGACTACGCGCTCTTCATCATTTCGCGCGCTCGCCAGCTCAGCCGCGACGAAGGCCACAGCGCCCACGAATCCGCGGCACGGGCAACCGCCACCGCCGGTTCTGCCGTTGTGTTCGCCGGTATGACGGTCATCATCGCCCTTGTCGGACTGTCAATTGCGGGCATTCCCTTCCTGTCGGTCATGGGCTTCGGTGCGGCCGCAACCGTCGCAGTAGCCGTCCTTGTGGCCTTGACACTGGTTCCGGCAATCATGGGCTTCTTCGGCGAAAAGATGATGCCGAAGAAGAAAAAGAAAGCCACATCCGAAGACGCCCAGGCCGACAGCCCCCGTCGGCAGGCCAAGCCGAAGAAGGAGCGCCCGGCAACGCGGATCTTCCGGACGTGGGAGCACATTGTCACGAAGGTGCCAGCGCTGACGGTCATCATTGTGGTTGTGGGCCTCGGCCTGTTTGCCATTCCGGCGTCCAAACTGCAGCTGGCGCTGCCGAACAACGGCGGTGAGCCCGAAGGCACACCACCGCGAATCGCCTACGACCTCACCGAAAAGCACTTCGGGCCCGGTGCGAACGGTCCGCTGATCGTCACCGCGGACATCATCACCAGCGATGATCCGCTGCAGGACGTCGACGACATCAAAAAGGACCTTGAAAAGGTTGACGGCGTCAAGCAGATCGCCATGGCGACCCCCAATGAAAACGCCGACACCGCGATGGTTCAGGTCATCCCAGAGTACGGCCCGGACGATCCGCGCACAGAAGAAGTCGTCGAAAAGATCCGCGACATGCACGACTACTTCAAGGACAAGTACGGCTTTGAGACCGCGGTGACAGGTTCGACTGCGGTGGCCATCGACGTATCGAGCCAGTTGGGCAAGGCCCTGGTTCCCTTCGGCATCTTCGTCGTGGGTCTGTCGATTGTCCTGCTGATGATGGTGTTCCGGTCCGTGGCGGTGCCGATCAAGGCAGCTCTGGGCTTCCTCCTGTCGGTCATCACCGCCTTCGGTGTGGTGTCACTGGTCTTTGTGGAAGGGCACGGAGCCGAAGCGATCGGCATTGAACAGGTGGGTCCGGTCATTTCGTTCCTGCCGATCATCCTCATGGGCATCCTGTTCGGCCTGGCCATGGACTACGAGGTGTTCCTCGTGTCCGGTATGCGCGAAGCCTATGCGCACGGGGCGCCTGCTCGCGAAGCAATCGAGAGGGGCTTCCTGGCTTCCGCCGGTGTTGTCACGGCCGCGGCACTCATCATGTTCGCCGTGTTCGCAGCGTTTGTGCCCGCTGGCGAGCCGATCATCAAGTCAATCGCGCTGGGTCTGGCGGTGGGCATCACCGTTGACGCTTTCCTCATCCGCATGACCCTCGGCCCTGCGGTCATGGCAATGCTGGGCGAAAAGTCGTGGTGGCTGCCGAAGAAGCTCGACAAGATCCTGCCGCACTTCGATGTCGAAGGCGAAGGCCTTGCCCATCTGGTTGAGCAGCGCGACTGGCCGCAGAAGGACTCGCCGTACCTGCTCTACGGTGAGGACATCGGCATCAACGGACCCCGGGACAAGGGGCGCTCGGTTCGCGGTGACGTCGGCGATGCGGAAGGCAAGCTGGTCTCCGGGGTCAACATTGCGCTCAAACCGGGCGAGGTGTTCGCTGTCACCGGGCCTGGATCATCGGCTCTTGTCACTGCGCTGTCGGGCCGCATGCCGATCTCTGAGGGCGAACTCAAGATCCTCGACTGGGTTATGCCAGAACAGAGTGGGCACGTCCGGCGAGCGCTGCCGCTGATCGTCATGAGTCCGCGCGACGATTCGACGGCACCGTCGCATCGTTCGCTCTACCGCATGATCCAAGATCCGCCCAAGCTGGTCGTCATCGACCACGCTGACCAGCCGCAGGACTCACAGAGCGCGGCTCTGCTCAAGCGGCTGATCGACTCATCACTCCAGCGCGGCTCGGCGGTGATCCTAGGTCTTGTCACTGCGGATTCCGACTGGATGCTGCCGAAGAACTCCGAATACACACTCCTAGACCTTCACCGCAGCTCCGACCATTCGCCTTTTGCGGAAGCGGATGCTGATGCGCACCAAGAGTCTGTCCACCTGACAGGGGAAACACACCATGTTTAAGTTTGAACGGGCCGCTGCCGGTCAGCGGGTGACATGGTGGACCATCATCGGTCTGCTGCTCATCCCACTGCTTGTAGCCGGTGGCTATGTGGTGACTGCCCACGGGGCAGAAGAGAAAGTCCACACCATTCCGGGAGCCATCGTCAACAACGACGACGGAACTGAAATCGACGGCAAAACCGTGCCGTTGGGACGCCAGCTGGCCGCCGCTCTCATTGCGCCGGATGACGAAGACCAGGACAACCTCGACTGGCAGCTGTCAGATGACGAGGACGCCGCAGAGGGTCTGCGCAACGGCAAGTACGCCACGGTTGTGACTATCCCGAAGAACTTCTCCGAGCGCGTCATGTCGATTTCCGAAGACGACGGCAAGAACGCCGAACACGCCACGATCGACATTCAACAGTCCAAAGTGAAGCCGGTGCCGGACGTCATCATCGCCAAGGCGATCACGCAGGCGGCAACCCAGAGCTTCAACAAGGACTTCGCCAAGCAGTACCTCGACAACATCTACCTGGGCTTCAACGAAATCTCCGGGCAGATGCAGGAAGCAGCTGACGGTGCAGGGAAGCTGGATGACGGAGCCGGTGAGCTGCTGGACGGCACTGAGCAGCTGGACAGCGGTGTGCAGGAACTCGACAAGGGTGCTCAGAAGCTGTCCGACAAGGGCAAAGATCTGCGCAGCGGAGCTGGCGAACTGGCTGACGGGGCCGACGAGCTCTCGTCTGGTCTGAACACCATGAAGGACCAAACGGAGTCACTTCCCGGTCAGACGAAGAAGCTGTACAAGGGCGCTGACGGCCTGCACGACGGCATCGTCGAATACACCGGGGAGATCGACAAGGTTGTCAAAGCGCTGGACGGTTTTGACGCCGACAAGCTCAAAAAAGCCGTCGACGCTGCTGACAAGCTCGACAGCTCCATGGACACCATCGCCACTGGTGTGGAAGACATGCAGAAGGACGTCGACAAGCAGCTTGCCGCGGCCAAGAAGCTCATGAACGCCGACGGGACGTCGAAGGCCACAAGCCTCGATGACCTCCAGGCCGCCGGACTGATGACGGCAAAGGAGGTCTCGCAGGCGCGTGCGGCACTGTGCCCGTCACCCGATTCCAAGATCAGCAAGCAGGGCGCCCAGCAGTTCCAGAAGGACCTGAAGAAGGCCATGGGCGAAGCGGGAGTTTCCCCAGAGGTCCAGAAGACCCTCCTCGACCCCGAGCTTCAGAAGGCACTCGGCAGTGCGGTTTCCAAGACAAGCTGCGCCGCAGCCGAACGGGCCTTTGCGGCGGGAATCAGCTCCGCCTCGGTGGGGGTGCTGCAGAAGATCAGCGACGGTCTGCACACCAAGGGCGACTCCGGTCTCACCCTGCCGCAGGGTCTGCGCAAGCTTGCCGATGGAACAAGTGACCTCAACTCGGGCATCGAGGACAACCTCGGAGACATTGAAAAGGGCGTCAACGGACTCAAGGAAGGCAAGAAGGAAGTCCTCGGCGCCGGTAAGAAGCTGCGGGACGGATCCGGGCAGCTTGCCGACGGAACCGAGAAGCTCCACAAGGGCACGGGCAAGCTGACCGATGGCATCAGTGACGCCGCTGACGGTTCAGACAAGCTTGCCGACGGCGCTTCGAAGTACCGCGACGGCGTCGGCCAATACACCGACGGGGTCGACCAGCTGGCCGACGGCACCGAGGAACTGTCAGACAACACCCCCAAACTCGTTGACGGCACGAAGGAGCTCAAGGACGGCACCGGCGAGTTCTACGACCAACTCGAAGAGGGCAAGGACGAAATACCCACCTACGACAAATCGCATCGTTCGCAGCTGTCGGACGTCGTAGCGGCGTCCGTGCCGGGTGAAACGGCGAAGCTCAGCGCCTTGTCGCAGAACAGCGTCATCGGCGTGCTGTTCACCCTGCTGCTGTGGATCGGCTCGCTGCTGACCTACACGGTCCTGCGTGCTGTGCCCGCTTCGGCTGTTACATCCGGTCGGCCCTCGTGGCAGGTGGGTCTGAAATCGCTGGCGCCGGGCTTGGCGATTGCGGTCATCCACGCCTTCGTCATGACCGTCCTATTCCAGTTCATCTGGGGATTGGGCTTTGGAACGTTTGCGGGCATGTTCCTTTTGGCCCTGCTGGCGGGTGTGACGTTCACCGTCATCAACTTTGCACTCACGGCGCTGATGGGCGGCTTCGGCCGGATTCTGTCGGCGGCGATCATAGTGGCCGTTTTGTCGGTCAACATGATCAGCACCGCACCGACCGGGCTGGTGTCGCTGGTGAACATGCTGCCGCCGGCTCCCGCCGTTTCCGGCTTCACCGCGTTGGCGTCGGGCACACCGGGTGCCGGTGCGGCCGTCGGCCAGCTGGTGGTGTGGCTCATTGTCGGCGCCGCCGCGGCTTTGGCGGCAATCGCCAGCAAGCGAACCGTCACGGTGCCGCGCAGGCCCGCCTACCGGTACGTGTGATCAGCTGAAGAAGACGAGGCGGAAACTCAAGTGAGTTTCCGCCTCGTCTTCTGCTGTGTGCAGGTCAGGTGAGGTCGTCGATGATCGCTTGAGCGATCGTGTTGGCATCGATGAGGCTCTGTGCCCGCGAGTTGGGGTTGGCGGCAATCGCCAAGCCGAGCTGCACAGCTGAAAGCTGAATGGAGAAGGCAAAACGGCGCGGATGGACTGTGCCGTCGGCAGTGACGGTGCGGTAGGAAGGACCGTCAACATCGAGACCAGTCAGGGGCATATCGACACCCATCGGCGTCGTGACGACTGCCGGTCGCACCTGGCCGCGGTCGAGCATCGAGTTCATGAGTTCGTCATCGGCAAACCGGACGTTGTTCGCCGGTGTCGAAGCGTCCACCAGGGCTGTTGCCCGAATCGGCCTGTCTACGGCGGGACTGGTCGCTACGAAATGGCCGCGGCCGGGACCGCCCACGGTTTTGATCTGCACACCCGGGCCGACGAAATCGACAAGCCCTGCCTCTGTCAGCGCAATGAGCTCAGCAAAGCGCTGCGGGGGAGGGCCGTCGCAGATGCCGGACACAAAGCCCTCAAACCAGCCGCGGACTTCGGAAGTGAAGCTCAACGGGTCCAGTAGGCCGTCAACCACGACGGTCTTAAGCAGATTGCGGGCAGCCCACAGAGCGGCAAAAACGGCTTTGCCGGGTGAGCCCGAAGGTCCCGCCTGTGCTGCGGCGAGGTCGCGGCGCAGAAACTTCAGCATCCATTCGCGCAGATCAGAGTCCGGTTCGGCGAAATCGACCCCTTCCATGGGGCGCAGCAGTCGATGCAGATCGAGCGCAAAGCCGGGGTCGGCAAGAACTCGCTGTTCAACGGCCACCCAATTGGGGGAGGCCTGGGTCAACAGCCCCGCGGGGGAGGTTCCGGCGGCCCTGCCGCCCTTTTCAGTGCGACCGGCGCGAACCCCAATGTGTTCGGTGACAAAGTGGGTCAGCGCATCGTGCATGTGAACGGGGTCAGCGCGGAAAGCCTCGGGGCGCACGCGGTACAGGGTGCGATACCAAGCGGATCGGATGTCAGCCAGGATCAGCGGCCACAGGTGGTCATTGAAGCTCAGCTTCTGCCCCTCTGCCGCCTGGGCCTGTGCCAGATTCCGGATGTTCTCCGGAATGAAGTAGCGCAGCTGCCATTCGGAAAGCGGGTGCGCTTGTGTGATCGGCTTGCACCGGTAGGGGACACCACGGCGGGAGGACGGCACCAAGACCGGTTCGAGCCCGCTGGAATGGTATTTCAAGGTGCCGTCAGGATTCTGTGTAAAACGGCCGCCCCGGCCCGTGGTCAGCAGATCCTGCAGGTCGAAGTAGTTCAGCCCAAACCCGCGGAAGATCACAGGCTCTCCCGGTTTGAGGCGGTTGACGGGAGTTTCCGCCGGCAGACACGGCGGCAGATACTCAACGCCGGGTTCGCGGCTGAGCTCAGCGTAGGAGCGACGTTCATCCGTCAAGCGCGCTTCAATGTGCCCCACGCACAGCACGGTGAAGTCGACCGCCAGGCGGCTGCCATCGGACAGGCGCAGAACCTGCTGACCGTCCGTGCCATCAGGTTCGGCAATGTCCGTCACCCGCGCCTGGTGTTCGATGATGCGTGTTGCCTGGGAGCCCTCAGCCCGGGATGCAATCCGCTGATAGGAGTCGCGCAGATAGCGGCCGTACTCAACACGGCTGGGAAAATAGGATCCCGGGCTGCGCGGGTCAGACGACCACTCGGCCATCGACGGGCCCTGATTTGGGTTCGGCGCACCGCACGAATCATCTGCGAACACCGTCTGCTCAGCAGCCGTTGTGTTCATCAGCAGAGACGGGCTCTGATCCGTCCGCCACACCCTCCCGGCACCCGGCGGGAACGGGTCGATCACATGGATGTGCAGCCGGGGCGGCGCCTCGTCAGGCTGAGCGCAGGACAGTGCAACCAGACGTTCGAGAACAGTAAGGCCCCGAGGGCCCATGCCGATGATCGCAATGTCAGCCATCGGCACCGTTTTCGCTGTTGGCACCTCCGCGCAGCTGGTCGTTGTGCGGGTAGCCCGGCCAGGGGTCGCCAGGCGTGTAGCCGTGCGGGTAGCACTTGCCGTCGGCGGTTTCCGCGCCGCGGCCGCGTTCTTCGTCTTCTCCGCCCGACCCCGACTGGTCTGATGCGGAACCGGAGTCAGCCTGGGTGTCGTTGTCTGAATTGTCTGCGCCCTGCGACTTGGCAGAGTCGTCTGCGCTGTCCGTGTTGCCGCCCGATGAGCTCTTAGGACCGGAGGCGCTGTCAGAGTCCTTCTTGTCGTCGCCCGACTGCGTCTGTTCTTTCACCCAGGCGTGCAGGGCGTCGTAATCAGGGCTGAGAGTAGCCACGACGTCGTTGGTGATCTGTGCGGACTTCACTTCGGTGTTGCGCATGATCATGGCGAGGTCAGCAAAGGCACTGAGGTCTGACAGCGGGATGTCAGTGCGGATGTTGTCAGATGCGTTGGCTGCCAGCTTGGGGTACTTCAACGTCATTTCCTGCGGGCTCATCTGTTCGAGAGCGGCCTTGAGGAAACGCTGCTGACGGCACATGCGGTCGTAGTTGTCAGCACCGTCACGGCTGCGGGTGTACCAAAGTGCCTTTTTGCCTTCGAGGTGCTGCGGGCCCGGGTCGATCCACCCGAAGATCTGGTTCTTTGCGCCGGTGGTCTGGTTGGTGCCGCCGCCCATCGGGATGGGGCGTTCGACGTCGAGCTCAACTCCGCCCATCGTGGTGATGAGATCGGAGAAGCCCTTCATGTTCACGGCGGTCCAATAGTCCGTTTTGAGCCCCAGGGAAGCTTCAACCGCCTGGATGGTGGCGAACATTCCCGGTTCGAGACCGTGGGTGTCGCCAACCGCTTCCGGCGAGCTTTCGGCCCAGTCCCACACCGCGTTGATGAGGTCCTCCGAAGGGTTGCCGGTGGGCCGGAACCCGTTGGGGAACGTTTCAGCCAGTTTCGAGTCCTCTGGGAACAGCGGGAAGGCCAGGTTGCGCGGAACCGAGATGAGAGTTGTCTGTCCGCTGCGGGTGTTGATGCTGGCAACAAGCATGGTGTCGGGACGAACGCCCTCGCGGTTGTCGGCGCTGTCTTGGCCGATGAGGAAGACGTTGATCCGCTCTTGGTCTGCCCACAGATCCTCGCGTTTGAGAACCCTGGCGCCGTTTTCGCCGAAGACCTTCGACAGTGCTGTGGCCGTGACATTGGCGTAGGCCGCACCAACGCCCAAGGGGATGCCGACGATCACAATGAGGCTGGACACAAGGATCCAGCTGAGCACCTTCTGTGCCCGCGGCATGCGGAAGCCGCGCTTGGACACGGCAAAGGAACGCAGAATCACAAGGACCCAGATGATGAGTCCGACAATGAGCACAATCGATGTGAATCGCAGGATCTTCGGGCTGGACACTATGCGGCTGGCAAACGCCGTCGGACCGTAGATGAGAGCAGAGACAACGAGTGCCCCAATGCCCAGGAGAAAGCCAGACAGCAGAACCCATCCGGCGATGGACCTGCGGTCGCGGCGAATGATGGCAAGGCCGGGCAGCATGGTTCCCAGGGTCGTCCACGTGACAACAGAGGGAAATCCGTCGCCGCCGCGCTGACCGTGGCGCGGCTGGGCGTCGTCGTCTTCGGCGTAGCCGTGGTGTGTGGAGTATGCCGACTCTAAGTCCGAATCGTATTCTTCTTCGTCTTCGTCGGTGAAGTACCAGTTCTCTTCGAGTTCTCTCTGTTCGCGAAGTTCACGCCGTGACGGAAGGGGCCCGTCAAAGCGGTGCGTGGGGTGGTCTTCAGGCTTTGCGGCCGACCGGACACTGTGCGGATGGGTGGGGTGATCGCTGTCTGAGCCAGTGGGTTTGTCGCCGCGGAAATTGGGGCGCGATGAAGCGCGGAGGACATGGTGAGAGGAAAGATCAGCCCAGAAGCCATTCTCGGCACTGCCCCCACCGTCCGGCGTGTATTCGCCGTTAGCGGAGCCAGAGCCGCCTGTGGTGTCGTGGGAATCAGTCACCGTGTCGTCTCCTCGTAGTGTGCAGCCGTGCCGCCGTCAGAAGCGGCTTGGTGAGTATATGGCCCTCGGCTGAACAGCAAGTGTATCGAGCCTGTGAGCAGCATAGAGAACATTGACCATGCAGTTGACGAGTGCTGCGACGCACGGCGGGTGGTGCACTGGACTGGCGGCGGAAGGGTGCGCTTTTGCTCCCGGGGCGCTTGGACTGTAACCTGTATCTGCCTGGAGTTGTGGCTGAGCGGTCGAAAGCGTCACCCTGCTAAGGTGAAGTCCTCGTGTTTGGGGACCGAGGGTTCAAATCCCTCCAACTCCGCGCCTAGCCCCGGTGGTTCACAGAATCGCCGGGGCGTTTTCCTTGTCTGGTGTGGGTGAGACGATGGTTTCATGGCTGACGAACAGACTTTTGAATCCATTCCTGCACATATTCGCCGCGCCATGACGCCGGAGCAGACTGCGGTAGTCCGACATCAGCTTGCGCGCACATCTAGTGGGACGGACAAAGCTCGCGGTTCTAACACCGCAGGCGATGACCCCGTCGCAGCGATGCGCGCCGACTACAACGCCGAACGTGCATTCTGGAACGAGGGCGGCCCGCAGATGGCCAGCACTGACAACTTCACTCTGTCGCTGGCCGGTGCGACTGTGCCCGTGCGCATTCATCGTCCGGTGGAAAACGACGCCCTTCCGGTGATCATCTTTGTTCACGGCGGTGGTTTCACTGTCGGCAATCTTGATACCCACGACCGGATTCAGCGAGTTCTGGCCGCAGAATCAGGGGCGGCGGTCGTCGCCGTGGACTATTCGCTGACTCCGGAGACCGTCTTCCCGCAGGCTCTGCACGAAGTTGCCGCTGCCGCCGCCTACTTCGCAGCCCACGGTCAAGAACACGGCATCGACCCACGCCGTCTGTCTTTCGCCGGGGATTCAGCAGGGGCTATTCTTTCGCTCTCAGCTTCCCTGCTTCTGCGCGATGAACCCCACACAGCGGCCCAAGCCGCGGGTCTGAGCTCAGATCAGAGCGCACCTCGCAGCGCTTTTGAATCGATTCGCTCACTCCTGCTCTACTACGGCACGTACGGGCTGAGGGATTCCGCCACCATGCGCATGTACGGCGGATGGTGGGACGGTATGAGCATGGCGGATCTCGACTCAATGCGCGAGTCCTACTATCGGGGTGCCCAGCACGAAGCGAACCCCTATATCGACCCGCTGTCGGCCGACTACACCCAACCGGTGCCGCCCATGTTCATCGTCGGCGCTGAACTCGATCCGCTGGCCGATGATTCTCGCGCTCTCGCCCAGACGCTCGCCGCACACGGTAAGGACCACGAATTCCACATGGAGGAAGGTGCTCTCCATTCCTTCCTGCACTACGGCCGGATGATGGAAGCCACCCGCGACGTACTGACCTGGGGTGCCGAATACGCCGCCGCACGCTTCAACATCGCCTGAACCCACTCCGCAACAGCACACGAGGTGGAGCTGCAGAACACTGCAGCTCCACCTCGTGCGTTGGGGAAGGGGAGCGGGTCAGTAGCGGAAGGTGGCAACAGCCTCCGACGATTCCGGGAACTCAGCGACCGTGCGCACCGTGCCCTTGTTGGCGACGGTGGCGATAATCGCCTGGCTTGCCGGACCGTAGGCGTTTGTGGCGGCTAGGCGTTTGATGTCCCGCGGGGTGAACAGCGTGTCCACGCGACCTTCGGCGGCCGCCTGCACGATTTCGCCCAGATCGTAGGAGCCCTTGCCGGCGGCAATGAGCGAGCGGGCGCGTTCGACAACAGCGGCCTCGTCAGCCTGAACCTTGTCGTTGAGCACTTCCCAGGCCTTAGAGCGGAGCTCTTCGGGTCGGGTCTGCTCCGGGTTGCCGGGGATGACGACGTCCTGGACGTTCGGGTAGGGGCACAGGCTCTTGAACGGGCTCAGATACTCCTGCACCGAAGCCAGAACCAGCGGCTGTGAACGAGCGGTGCCCAGTTCAGCCGCAACACCTTCACCTACGCGGCGCAGGAAGTTTTCGCGCAGGTGGTCTTCCGTGTCAGAACCTCCGCCGGTTCCGTAGAAGCCAGTGCGCTCGCCGCCTGCGGAACGGTACTGGAGGTTGTGCTCCGGAAGTTCCGTGACGGTGGCATCGAAGTTCTCGGGAACTGCGCCCAGCGGCAGCTGTTCGATGTGATTGCGGCTGGCGTCGAACAGGCGGACAGAGTTCTTTGCGAGAGCAAGAACGTAGACGCGGCCGGACTGTTCGAGCATGGGGGCCAGCGGAACCACGTTGAAGTGGTCATCAACTGTGCGCAGTGCTGGGACTTCGAGTGGAATCCGGAAGATGCGATAGAAGCCATTGGCAGCGAAAACTGCCAGCCCGCGGCTTGTGTGCAGCCAGAACTCAGGGTCATCGAGGGCCTTTTGGGCCGGTTCGACGACAGCCGCGGCCTCGCTGCCGCTGAGACCCGCGCTTTCGAGGTCCGCTTTCGCCGCGCTGAGCTGATCGCGCATCTGCCCGGCGGCGATCTTGTCCTGGCCGCCGGAGACCTTGGTGGGAATGTAGATGGAGACCTTGCTGCCTGCGATCTGATCGCCTTCAATCAGAGCGTCGAACTCCAGCTGGTCGATGGTGCCTTGAGGGTTGTCAGTCATTGAAGATTCCTCTCCGCGATTGGGCGACACCGAAGTGTCATCTCGTCCCCTCACGGTAACGGGCGGCACGCGGTGTGAAAAGGGGAATTTCACGAAGAGAAACACGGTGTTTCGCACAGTTGATGTGCCGGACACAGAACGAGCGCCCGACCTCGGTTCTGGCTCGTGAACCTGAAGTCGGACGCTCGCTGGTCTGTGTTGTCAGCCGATGCCTGTGCGGCGGCTGGGGTCAGGCGAGACCCAGGCGCTGCCGAAGCTTGTCGACTTCTGCGCGCAGCTCGGCCGGAACGTGGTCGCCGAGTTCTGCGTACCACTCTTCGATCGACTTGAGCTCTTCAGCCCATTCTTCGGGCTTGATGGCAAGTGCCTTCTGCAGCTGCTCCGGTGTGACGTCGAGTCCGTCAACATCCAGCGCGCCTTCGGCAGGGGCTTTGCCAAGCGGGGTGTCAACGGCGTCAGCGGTGCCGACAACGCGTTCGAAGACCCACTTGAGGACACGCGAGTTCTCTGAGAATCCGGGCCACAGGAACGAATTGTCGTCGTCGCGGCGGAACCAGTTGACGTAGAAGATTTTCGGCAGCTTGGCACCTTCGGTCTTGCCGATGTTCAGCCAGTGCTGGAAGTAGTCGCCAACGTTGTAGCCGATGAAGGGACGCATGGCCATGGGGTCGCGGCGGACAACGCCGACCTTGCCTTCGGCGGCGGCGGTCTGTTCTGAGGACAGGACCGAGCCCATGAACACACCGTGCTGCCAGTCGTGGGTTTCGGTGACCAGCGGCATGGTGGTTTTGCGGCGTCCGCCGAACAGGATGGCGGAGATCGGAACGCCGTTGGGGTCCTGCCATTCCGGGGCGGCCGTGGGGACGTTCGCGATCGGGGTGCAGAAGCGCGAGTTCGGGTGGGCTGCCGGGGTTGAGGACTCGGGTGTCCAGTCGTTGCCCTTCCAGTCAGTCAGGTGGGCCGGTGCTTCGTCCGTCTTGCCTTCCCACCACACGGTGTTGTCGTCGGTCAGGGCGACGTTGGTGAAGATGTTGTTGCCGGCGTCGATTGCAGCCATGGCGGTCGGGTTGGTCGAGTAGCCGGTGCCGGGAGCAACGCCGAACAGGCCGTATTCGGGGTTGACGGCGTAGAGCTGGCCGTCTTCGCCGAAGCGCATCCACGCGATGTCGTCGCCGAGTGTTTCGGCCTTCCAGCCGGGAACGGTCGGCGTGATCATGGCGAGGTTTGTCTTGCCGCAGGCCGATGGGAAGGCGGCGGCGATGTACTTGGATTCGCCTTCGGGGTTGGTCAGCTTGATGATGAGCATGTGCTCGGCCAGCCAGCCTTCATCGCGGGCAATAGCCGAGGCGATGCGCAGGGAGTAGCACTTCTTGCCCAGCAGGGCATTGCCGCCGTAGCCGGAGCCGTAGGACCAGATGGAGCGGTCTTCCGGGAAGTGGGTGATGTACTTGGTTTCATTGCACGGCCAGGCGACGTCTTCTTCGCCCGGTTCGAGCGGAGCGCCCACCGAGTGCATGCATTCGACGAACTTGCCGTCGTTTTTGTCGATTGCGTCAAGAACCTTTGTGGAGACGCGGGCCATGATCTGCATGGACAGAACAACGTAGGGCGAGTCGGTGATTTCGATGCCGAACTGCGGGTGTTTGGCATCGATGTGTCCCATTGCGAACGGGATGACGTACATGGTGCGGCCGCGCATGGCACCGGCGAACAGCTCGTTGAGCTTGGCCCGCATTTCCTGCGGGTCCATCCAGTTGTTCAGAGGGCCGGCATCTTCTTCTTTTTCAGAGTTGATGAAGGTGCGCGATTCAACGCGGGCAACGTCTGCCGGGTCGGACTTTGCGTAGTAGGAGTTTGCCGGTTCGGACAGTTTGACGAGCGTGCCGGCTTCGACCAGCTGGTCGGTGATGGCCTGGCGCTGGTCTTCTTCGCCGGTGATCCACTCGATGCGGTCCGGGGTGGTGAGCTCGGCAGCGCGCTTGACGAATTCGAGGATCTTTTCGTTCTTCGTGGGTGCGCCTGCGAGCAGGTCTTCGACTGAGCCACGGTCGATGACGGTCATGCTTTCTCTCCAAGCTTTCGGTGTTCTTGAGACAAGCCAACCGTAGGAACGTGAAATGTACGCTGGAGAGGAAAACGGGCCGTTCATCATGTGCATTGGCTCACAAACCGATGGTTTATGACGCGTTTCTGAAGTTAGACAGACCGATTCTTTCGTTGCAATGACGTGTTCTTGCATTCGCGTGTGTTTTGGGTTCCGCTGGCCGCTGGCGTGGTTCGGTTGCGGGGCTTGGGCGGGTTTGAATGGCTTGCCTGAGCTGGTCCGGGTGTGCTCTGCCGCAAAGCGCGCGCTGCGCTGGTGCTTCTGACGTTGTGGGGAGCCTCACGCGGTCGGTTTTGGGTTTCCTTGAAACCCTGTGTATAGTTGGTCAGGTCCGCAAGGGCGTGCGCCACTAGCTCAACGGATAGAGCATCTGACTACGGATCAGAAGGTTGGGGGTTCGAATCCCTCGTGGCGCGCAGTGTGAAGTCCCGGGACATCGTTCACTCGATGTCTCGGGATTTTTTGTGTGGGGCTGGTGGTATGTCGGGTCATCGTTCCCTCGGCGGGCTCGCCGAGGGAACTTGTCAGTGTCCTTACTGCCCCGAAGTCTTGAAGATGCGCGGAACCGGCGCCCGGAAGACTTCTCCGCGACTCGACTTCACAATGCCAAGGATCACTACCACCAGGTGTGCGATAGACAGGAATATCCACGTGATGCCGAATATCGGCAGTGCCATTTCAAGAGGGGCAGGCATGCGGAGACCCGTTTCAGTATCTTCGCCGGTGATCATTCCGAATATAGTGGTGATGAAGAAGAGGGCCGGAACAACTATCTGCAGAAGACCCCAGCTTGCTGCGTTAACGCCGTTCTGCGCGGCAGTGCCGCCGACGTTCCGCTGATTGAGTCCCACCACAAGCATGACAACGCCGGCGAGGGCCGAATTGAGTATCGGAAGTGGAAAAAGAGCTATGAGCCCGAGGGTCCAGGCGGGAGTGCCGTTGAGGTTTATGTTGGTGCTCCTGGCCGGGTGGTGGTGTCGGGGGACATCTGGCCGCAGGCCCGTGACCTGCTGCCGATACACAAACTGGGCCGCACCCGAATCCCCCTCGCCAGAAACAGAATCATCAGACGCTGGTTCGGCTGGTGGTGTTGGTTCGGGTGGTTGTGCGTGGTGTGGTGTTTCGGTCACTTCGTCACTTTCTTCTTCGTCGGCCCATTCGGGTGCGATGATGCGGATGTTATCGGGTATGGGCAGGTAGTCGGGTACGTCCATGTTCTGGATGAGGTCACGCGGTATTTCATCCAGCCCGCTGCGTTCAAGAACGGCTTTCCAGGCATCAACAACCTGCTGACTGCTCCAGTCATCAGGGCAGGAGTACACCGTGCCGTTGCCCATACGCTGAGAGGTCATCCCATCGGCAAGCCATGAGATCTCACCGACCACATCATTCAGCCAAACACGATACCCAGGCCGAATATGCCAACTGAGCCGATGCCATAGCGCCAACTCGTTTCGATTGACAATCTCGACATACAGCGGATCAAAGGCAAGGACGAACCCTTCAAAAGACTCTCACTCAAAGCCTTGGTATGCTCGGGCGATAACCGCTGCACAGACGCCATAGCGTGATGCAACGGTATCCTCCGACCTACTGAATCAGAACCAATGGATAAATCCACACTGATATTGTTTTCGTATCCCGTGATCAATAGAGCGGGGTCGGCGTATCCCCACGCGGTTGTTGGTTTGCCGTGGTCATCCACGACAGGCAGTTCTTCAAACAAACGCTGCAGCTCTGCACGCGAACCATCCCAGGGAACATCCAGCAGGCTCGAACCCAAAGACGCATCACGAGCTTGCACGAACCCCAATAACGCCATCACCCGATCAGCAGCCCAGCCGGGGCTCTCACTCGGCCGACCCCAAAACGCACGGATACGACAATCCTGCCGCGACCACATGGTCTTAGCCATCACACACCCCTCCTAGGCGTGAAAACAACACAACACAGCCAACCGTTTCATCGATCACATCCTGCAGTGGGGGTGGTGGTTGTTGGTCATTGGCGGAATTGTGGTGGGATGTACTGCTCTTCGAGGGGGATTTTCCGCCCGGTGGGTGTATCGAAGATGTGTTTGCCGTCTTCGTCGATGACCATCTGCAGGTCCGAACCGATAGGCAGGTCCCAAATGCCGATGAGGGCTGGTTCCATGCCGCACAGTTCGTTGTAGTCAACAATCTCGAAGTTGTTCGTATCAGCCAGGTACTCGGATGTGTCGATCTCGCTGAAGATCCGCCAACCATTATCAGCAGGCGCCTTAGGAGGCACACGCAACATCCACTTGATCCGACCGGCACCGTTGAGGACATTATGCGTCGTCATCGCAGCACCAGCCTTGGGAATGAACTCAACATACTGAGACATCGTCAATCCTTTCCTACTCTCTCACTGACAGGGGGACATACAAAGGGCGGCTTGCCATCACCGTGCAGGCCATGCTGGGCAATATAGTCCTCAGCCCGCTTCTGCAGCCCAGCCATAGCAGGAGGCAGACCCAAATACATATCAGCAAGTATCGCCCCGGAGTGCCGGTTGATCACCACACCGAAGTCGATACCGGAGCGGGAAAACAGCTCATCATAGAAGAAATTCCTATCACCACCCAGACTAGACAAATAACGCACCAACTCCATCGGATAGCCGGATCTTCTTGAGCGTTGGTTTACATTCGCCCCGCCATCAAGCAAACGCGCCAATAAAGGCGCCTCACGCTCATAATCATGACCATGTGCCTGAAACAATATATGCAAGCAATTTGAACGATTGTAGCTTTCGACATATGAGGGGTCAGCACCCTTGTCCAAGAAGTAATTGACCAGCTCGATGCGATCAGCGACATTCCCCCGCCCAAGAGAAGTAACAAGAAGCTCATCAAGAGGCACGAGGGAATTAGCGCGGCCTTCGGGTGTTTCATATAGCTCGATGATGTCCCGGACCGGCATAGAGCCAAGATTCCCGTTATTCAAGTAGATAGGCGCATCGTCGTTATCAGTACTGGTCATCCTCGCGGCTCCTATTCCTGCCAGGATCCTGCGGTCGGTAATCGGCTAGATTTTGGAGTTTTTCTCTGGGCTGCTTGTGTTCAGTCATTGCTTGGGTCCGACGTTTCGTGGGCCACCTGAACGACAAAAGGCGAATCGCCTCGGCGTATGTAGCGGCCTCGCCCAGCCGGCATACGCTCTGGCCGCACTCTTGGCAGGATCTGCCCCTCGGCACGATCGCCGGACATCAGCAGCATCGCGCCTCCGGTTTCCCACGCAGCAAGGATGAATGGCGCGTACATCGCGCGCGATGCCCCGGTAACCGGGCGTGTGAGGATCACGTGGAAGTGAAGGTCACGCGCCATCGGCAGATGCTGCTGCAGAGGAGCAAACGGGTCCACCCCACCTGCTGTGATGATGTCGATGTCATCAATCATGAGCACGATGCGCGGTGCGGTTGCCGCTTCCGTGGCGGACCGTCCGGGCCGTTTTGCCAGCTCTGTGGCAATCGACTGCGACAGTCCGTTTGCCTGCTGAGGGGACCGGGCATGCGCGGCAAGGTACTCCTCTGGGATTGCTGCGCCCACATGGCCGCGCGAATCGACTACAGCGATTGCAAGTTCGTCCGGGGTAAAACGACGAATCAAACCGTCGGCGATGGTCCGCAGGGTGGTCGACTTCCCTGCGCGCGAATCACCGAGCACCACAAGGTGCTGATCGGTTTCCATAAGGTCCCAGAAGGTCGTGTCCATTGTGTCCTGGCGAAGCCCCAACGGCACCGAGTGAGGTTCGTCGAACTCGTCGGGCAATTCAGTAAGCGGCAGATGCGAAGGCAGCAAACGGATGGGCACCGCCGACGGCCCGGTCCAGGACCGGGCTACGTGTTGAGCCAGTGCCTGCAGAGCCTCACCCACATCATCGGCATCCGCCTCATCCATGATCGGCAGGGCAATCTGGCCTATCAGCTGATCGTCATTGAGGCCTCGACCCGCGGTGTCTTCAGGTAGGATCCCCGCAAGTTTGCGGTCGATGATGGAGTCGGAAGGATCGTTCAGCCGCAGCTCGATTCGGTTGCCGAACAGGGTTTGGTGAGCCATCCGCATCTCTCCCCAGCGGCCCATCGTCACAACTAGGTGGATGCCATAGCTGGCAGCCTGCATCATCAAAGCGGTGAACAGCCCTTCGAGCTGTTCGAACTCGCTGCGCAGAGCGCCGTAGCCATCCACAAGCAGAACGATGTCAGCACTGGATACGCTCGGGATTCGGCCTTGGGCGTGGAGTCGGCGAAACTCCTGCATGGAGTCAATGCGCAGCTGTTTGAACAGCGCTTCGCGTGCACGCAGCATTGCAGTCAGTTCTTCCAGCAAACGCTGCATGCGATCCTCGTCGCCGCGGGTGACCACACCGCCTACGTGGGGGAAGCCTTCCAGTCGGCGCAGGCCGGAACCGGTCAGGTCAAGCCCGTAGATTCCCACTTCCTTTGGGGTGTGGGTAAGCGCGAGTGACGCCGCGATGGTGCGCAGGGCCGTTGTGCGGCCGGACTGCGGGGCGCCGATGATGACCGCATGGCCGCCTGAGCGGGTCAGGTCGAGAGTCCAGGGAGCCTGCCGCTGCTTAACGGGGTCGTCTTTGAGACCGATAGTCGGAGCCAGTCGACCATTGCGCTCGGTGTCACTCACGAGCGTTCCCAATGGCAGCACGGGCGGCAGCGGAGGCAACCATATGGGCGATACAACTCCGTCATGCCCTCTCAGCCCACGGACCATTTCGTCCACGAGTGTGACTCCCACTTGGGGCCGTTCCAGTTCCGGTGTGCTTGTGGGGGACTGCTCGGCTGAGCTCTGTTGGCTGTTCAGGGTGTTGAACACCGGCAGCAGTGTTACGCGGGGTCCGTCGCTGCGCTGCTGGATTTGCTGAGTGCGCGGCACTGGGCCGGATACATAGCCTGCGCGAAAACGCTGATACACACTGGTATCCACCTTGAGGTAGCCGTACCCCGGCAGCGGCGGCAGATGGAACGCATCACCGGTTCCAAGCACCATCTGTGATTCCGACTCACTGAATGTGCGCAGCGCCAGATTGTAGGAAAGGTACGTGTCGAGTCCCCGCAGCTGTCCCGCTTCGAGCCTTTGGCTTGACAGCAGCAGGTGCACCCCGATGGAACGGCCGATGCGCCCGATCTGCAGGAACAGGTCCACGAACTCCCTTTCTGCCGTAAGAAGTTCGGCAAACTCGTCGATCACCACGAACAGGTGCGGCATCGGCGGCAGGTCCGGGCGTGTCAGCCGCAGTTCCCGATAGTGCGTGATGTTCGGCGATGAGTCTGCGGCTTTCAACAGCTGCTGGCGTCTGACCACTTCACCGTGCAGCGAAGAGCGCGCGCGAACCGTGAGCTGTGGGTCGTCAGCGAGGTTGTCAATCAGACCTGCGCAGTGCGGGAGCGATGCAAACGGCGAAAACGCTGCTCCGCCCTTGTAGTCGACGAGCACCATCGACAGGTCTTCGGGTGAATGGGTCAGGGCCAGAGACAGCACAAGGGTGCGCAGCATCTCGGATTTAAATGAACACGGCTTGTGGGTACGATACCTCCTACACAATTACGAGAAGGTAGGAACTACCGCTGTACGCGGCAAACATACGGTGTAAGTGGAATGTATGCGTCGTAAGTGGCTAAGTAGCACCGTGTGCGGCAAAACTATGTGGTAGACCAAATGCCCCTCAGACCCTTCAATACTCTGAGCCTCTGAAAAAATGAAAAATACGAAAGGTTGGTATACCCCCATTAATTAAATTTTTTCACTTTTTCTCTATGTCCGGGAAGTGAGGGTCCGCAGCCGGGGTTTTGCGAGCTACCTGTTTGTCACACAGACCTCCCACTGCCGTTAGAGGTACGGATATGTTGACACTCACCGCATGGTTACCGCACACAGACTGCAGGACTGCGTTGTACCGCACTGTGAATTGTTAGTTACAAAAAGGTATTGTGCAGACCGCACTACTGCTGTAATATGTACAGCAGATTGTCCGTGGTGAGTTTCTATACTTTCTGGTCTTGCTAGCCACGGACAAGGGATAACCCCGAGGATATGACGTAAAGAGATAGCCTCTCGACCGAGATAAGCACGGCCCCTCCAACGAGAATGACCGGCTGGTAACGGCATTACCGGCCACAAAAGCGGTCAGGTACAGAGTTAGCGCTCTGGTAAAGCAATGGACGCACTGACCAGCGTCTAGCGAGTTATGCACGGCTCTCCACGCCGCCTGAATATAGCCGGAAAAGCACCCCGCTCCGGGTAGTTAACACTGCTCAGGAGCGTTTTATTATGTCTGCACAAGACACCGCTACCCCGACTATTGAACGTCGCTTCTACTCTCTGTGAAGTGCCCCGGGTTTTGTTCCTAGGCGTTTG
>NZ_KV802362.1:0-281 GCF_001810665.1 Brevibacterium sp. HMSC063G07 | reverse complement strand
CACGCGATCGCAGCCCACGACCCGCAGCAAGGCCGCTGGCTGCTGCAGCTGCCCAGCCACCACATGGTGCTGGACCACACCACGCTGGACTTCCTGGTGCAGGAGATCGCGCTGATCCAGCAGGACAGATTCGATGAGCTGCCGGCTCCTGTTCCCTTCCGGAACTACGTGGCGCAGGCCAGGCTGGGGGTGAGCCAGGCGGAGCACGAAGCCTTCTTCACCCAGATGCTGGGAGACGTGGACGAGCCGACGGCACCGTTCAACCTGCTGGACGTGCAGGG